>NZ_JAKMSO010000004.1:0-157902 GCF_025772685.1 Campylobacter sp. CNRCH_2015_1657
GATTGTTTTAAGTGTGGAAAGGGTTTAAACAAATATTTGTTTAAACACCAGCTAAAGCTAAAAGATCGCTTACTTTTTCACATTTTTTAAGATCATCACCGCTAATTTGCTTGCCAAGTGAGTTTTTAAATAATACCATGATAGATACAAAAGCTAAGCTATCCCATTCATCAATATCATCTAAAATCATATCTTCTTTTAGTGTTTCATCCATATGCATAGCTTCGCTAATAGCTTCTAATAATTCTTCTTTAGTCATTTTTTTCTCCTTTATAAATTGAAATTGTATCAGTTTTAAAGTTTTTATCAAAATTTATATAAGCACTCCCCCAGGCATATCCAGCACCAAAAGCACTTAAAATGGCATTAAAATCATTTTTTTGTATTTCACAAAGTAAAGCAGGTAAAGAGCAAGCACTTAAATTAGCATATTTTGACATCAAAAAATTTGGTGCTTTAGAGCTATCAATACCCAAGTCATTTATAATAGAATCAACTAAAAATTGACTGGATTGATGTAATAAAAAATAATCCACTTCATCTTTACTTTTTTCACAAAAATCAAGTATTTCTTTTATACTTTGGCTCTCAAGATTAAGTGCTTGGTTAAAAATTTCAGCCCCATCCATGTAAAGATTATCTAAGCTCCTATGCTTATTGGTTTGAAATATTTCTTTATTGGAGCTTTTACTCTCATCAAGTTTAGCAAAAGCTCTATTGGGTATGATGAGTTTGTCAAAACCTTCTCCATTAGAATAAAGCTTAAAAAACGATTTTTCATTTGCACAGCTTATGAGTGTTGCGCTTACTCCATCGCCAAAAATTGGAGCTAAATTTGCATTTAAAGGGTTTATGGTTTTGCTTAAAGTATCACCACAAATTAATAAAATATTTTTTGCATTTTGATTTTCTAAAAAAGAAAAAGCTATAAATAAGCCGTATAAATACCCCGAACACGCTTGATTTACATCAAAAGCTATGGTTTGAGGTTTTAAATTTAATCGTTTGTGAAGATAGTTTGCGCATGATGGCATAAAAAAATCAGGAGTTTGTGTAACAAAAATCACCATATCAAGCTTATTTTTATCAAAATCGAGCATTTTAAATAAATTTATACTTGCTTCATAGGCTAAATCTGTTGTGCTAATATTTTCATCAGCGATAAATCTTTCTTGTATGCCTGAAATTTTTTTCATTCTTTTTAGCATTTTGACATCATTTTGAAAAACATCTTCTAAGCAATCATCTATATTTATACATTTATTAGGCACGCAAACGCTTATGCCTGCTATTTTGGCTTTATTAAAACTAGCTTTCAATTATAAGTCCTTCGTAATTTATCATTTCTTTTTGGATTAGAGTAAAATTTTCTTTTATATTTGCATTTAAACTATATAAAAATTCTAAAAATGGTATATTTCTTTCGCCTTTTTGAAAGTATAAAATACATTCTTTTGTATTAAAATACACATGTAATAACTCTATAGCCTTATATAGCATAATTTTTTCAAGCTTTCTTCCTAAGGCTCTACAGCTTATACAAAGATCTTTTATGATTAAATTTGTTTCATCTTTATAAGCTAAAAAAATTGCTATAATACCACTATCACTTAATTTATCACTCATGCTTATAGTCAAAATAGCATGTTTTTGCATAAATTCCTCACACTCTTTTAAGCTTAATCTTGAGTAATTTGATATAAATTGATTAGTTTTATTAAGTAGTTGTGAGATTCTTTCAAGTTCATTCGCGTGGTTGATATGAAATTTCAAACAAATTTGTAATTTTTCAAAATACTCTTTAGGGCTAAGCTTGACAAGCTCTTGTCTTTGTAAATTTGCTTTAATATCAGCACTTCTTAACTCATCTTCTTTGCTAAAGCTTGTTTTTAAAAGTCTAGGATGGAGCTTTAAACTATAAGCACTATTTTCATCAGCTAGTAAGGTGTTAATATGAAGGTGTGATACATTTTCAATTTCGGCTATATTATCATCAATAAATAGCACACTATCAAAAGCTATATTAAAAAAATTTACAATTTCTTTAATATTTTCGTCTTTACTTTTCCAATTAGCCTTGATCATACTAAAATCATCAAGTTGTAATAAAAAGTCTTTTCTTTGTGAAAAAAGTTTTTTTACATCTTCTTCTTCATTTTTTGAAGCGATGGCGAGTAAAAAACCTTGATTTTTTAAATTTAAAAGCTCACTTTGCAAGGCTTTATGATTGCTAGATAAAGTAAGATTTTCAATGCCATCTTCGCCTAAAATTCCTTGGTATAAGGTATTATCAAGATCTATGATGATTGCTTTTAAAGTTGGTTGTAAAAGGCTAGGTAGGATTTTTAGTCCTAGAATTTGGGCTAATTTTACACAAGCTTTATTACTAAGTCTGCTTGCATTTATTTCAAAATTACTATCATCTATGATGAGATTTTCATCTAAAAAGGGCTTTAGTATTTTGCAAATACTATATTCTTTTAAGCTTGTATCGCCAAGTAAAAGTGTGATGATAGGAGTGTTGCTAATGCTTGATAGCTCTTGTATTTTTTCTTTGATAAAATCATCTACATTTTTTTTATAATTGTTTAAATCTATAAATATAATATTTAAATCTGCTTTTTGAAAATTATCATAACTTAAACTATCATCATAAGAGCTTATGTTAAATTCAGCCTTTAATTTACTAAAGGCTAAAAATGCATTTAGTATGCTTGAAATCACTTCAAAAGAGTGATTTCTAAAAACATTAATAGCAATTTTTTTATAATGATTTTCCTTGCTAAGTTTTATAAGATCATTTCTTTTTAAATTTGGTGAAAAAAGATTCATTTTAGCTCTACTAATTCTATTAATAAATTATTACTCATCATCACAAAGCAAAGTTTTGCAAAATAACTTGCTTTCATTATGTCAACAACTAACAAACCATCATTTAAAAGCAAAGATAAATCTTGCTCTATATTTTTGCTTTCATAAGCTATATGATACATTTTAGTTTTATTTTTCAAATAGTTATCTAAAACGCCTTTTTCATTTAAATTTGACAAAAGTTCAAAGCGATATTGGGGGAATAAGTTATTTTTTGGAATGATAAATTCTCCTTTTACCCCTTGTTGTTCGTCTATAAATTCAGCTTCTTTAATAAAACCTAGCTTTTCAAATATTTTTCTTTCTTTTTCTAAAGATTTACATGCTACACCTATATGGTGGATTGGTAAATTTAAATTCATTTTTCAAATACCACAGCCATAGTTATAGCATTTTTAAATTTTAAAGCTTTTTCTAAAGAATAGTCATTTGCCATAAAACATTCATATTGTTTTATTTTTAAATCTGCTTTTTTTGCCATTTCAAAAATTTCAGTTGGATGTGTAAATAAGTATATATGATCAATTGCAGGTGCGTTGATAGGTATGGTTGCAAAAATTTCACCTTCATCGCTTAATAAGTCTTTTGCTCTTTTTAAAAATTCTAAAGGCCGTTCAACATGTTCTAAAACTTCTCCAATTACTATTAAATCAGCTTTTTTGTGAAATTGAAATTGAAAAAAATCTTTACATAAAAATTCACAATTATTAATTAAATTTTTAACTTGATTTTCCACCATATTTTTTGTCAATTCGCAACTAGTAGGGGATAAATCTAAACCTAAATAATAATCAAATTTCAAACTTTTAACAGCTTTAGTAAAAAATTCTCCATGTCCTGGGCCTATTTCAAAATAATTATCATGTTTGCTTTTTGGTTGAAGATAATTTTCAAAATACTTTCTAACTTTTATATGAGCAATCCAAATATAAGATGAAAGCGCAAGCCCTATCATGTATTTTTTCATATAAGTTTCATTAAAATAGACTTTATCTTTTACTTCTTCAAAACTTTTATATCTATATGAGTTATTTTCTATGAAATATTTTGTTTCTTCTAAAGTGTCATTAAGTATAGTTAAATAGCATTCGCACTGCTCTTGTAAAGAAATATTGTTTTGAAGATAATATGAAATGAGATTTTCAAATTCTATTTCATCTTCATTTGTTAGACTGATTTTATTTAAATATTTTGCGTGAATTGGATTTTTTATAGCTATTAACTCAAATAAGTTTTTAATATTTTTCATTTTTTACCTTTGATTTGATAGCTTGCAAAAGTTCATTTTGTGATTTTAGCTGACTTAATTCATCTTTGCTAAATTTGATTTCAAATTCTTCTTCTAAGCTCATGATTATATCAATATGATTTAAAGAAGTCCAATTTTTGCAATTTTGCATGCTTAAATTTGAATTTTCATCAACTTTTACTTCTAGTATATTTTCTAAAATTTCATAAAATTTATTTTCCATTTTTTAACTATCCTTTAGAATAAGTACATTTTTATTCATGTTTAAGGCTCTTATTATGGCATTTTCATATTCTTGAGCAATAAAAATACTTATGTAATCATTGGCAAATTTTATCATATCGCTTTTAAAAGATGATAAAGCTATTTTAATAATATTTTTAATATTAGGAAGAGAGTGTTTGTTTAAATCTCTAACAAAATATAAGATTTCTTTTTTTTGTTTTTCTCCATTTTCATCAAGAATAAAACCCTGGAATTTTTTAAAATATCTATAATCTACTTGATATTTTTCTTCAATATGGTGGGTTATGGTGTGTCCAATACCCCCAAAAGTAAGAAATTTTCCATTTTCTTTTATTAAAACATCATACACACAATTTTCACCAAAACAACTTGTAGTGTCTTTTAAAAACAATTCTTCTTTGGCTCCTTTTATAGCAAAGGAAAATATAGGATCATTAGTGCGTTTTACTCCTGCTTGTTTGCGAAAATATTCATTTAAAGCACCCATTTTTGTAGGAGAATTTAATTTATCATAAACTTCATTTTTGCAAAAACTATAAGTAAAAGTAGGCATGATTAAAGTACCTTCTTTACCTATAACTTCAAAAAAACAATCTAATATAGTTTGTAAAAATTCATTTCTAGGAAGCAAGGGTGTGCCAAAATTAAAAAGTTCAGTATGCACACACAAAATATCGCCTTTTTTGATGCCAAGTTTTTTGAAAGCTTCTATTAAGTCAATATTAGAGTATTTTTTATCATTATGTTCTAAGAAATATTTCATTTTATCAATCCGTGAAATTTTAATTTTTCTATTAAATCTTTTAATTCATAAGCTTGCATGTTTAGCTTTGAGGCTATATCTAAAACATCGTTTTTACCATCACAATATGCTAAAAAGTTACATGATATTGGTATATCATTGGTTGAAGAAGTATTGATAGTATGGTATAAGTCTCTTTTGCCTAAATTTGGTTCACAAAATATCGTATTTTGATAAATTTCATTAACCTCTAAATTCATAATGATTTCTTGCATAGCTTTTAAGCCACCTTGCAATCCCTCTTTACTGATGAAATTTAAGTCATCCTTGCTAGTATGATATTCTTTATACTCTAGATACTTGCTTCTACAAATTCCAACTACGGGTAAATTTACCAAAGGAGAGCAGTATTGTCTCTCATCGCTTCCTCTATCTAAAAAGCTAAATTCTTTAAAATTATTTTTTTCTTTTAAAGTATGCAAAGCTACTTTATCTGCTAGGGTATTTTCACTTGGAGTGTGAATGAGTGAGTAAGCATTATCATCGCCTATGCAAGAGAGTACAAAACCTGCTTTAGTGTGTTTTTGTAAATGTTTTAAATGTTTACTAAGATAAACTATACTCCCTATGGTTTCAGGAATAAAAACAAAACGATAATTATATTTTCTCTCTTTAAGTTCTAAAAGCCATTTAGCTAAAAATGCAGCTACTACAGGGCCGCTTAGCTCGTTATTTGCCATAGATGGATGACAAAGGTAAGTGGAAATTAAAATTTCATCTTTTGTTTCTTGCGTGCTAGGTATGAGTAAATCAGCATAGTTTAAAACCCCATTTTCATGGTGTTTTGCATCGATGAAAACTTTATATTTTCCTTCTTTTAGTTTAACTCTATCTTCATGTTTTATACAAAAACCCCAACGCCTTTTATAATAGCTTGTCACATAAGGTATAGCATCAGGCATACCCTCTATAGAGTAAAGGTGTTCTTGTAAGCTTGCTAGATCAAGCTCTGTGTCTATGCCTGTGCTATAGTTTAATACATGAAGATTATTTTGCTTAAAATCACAAATTTTTTCTCCATTTGGAGTGATGATATAAGCATTGTTTATCTCCCATTCAGCAGGTACTTCCCAGTCAAACACTTTGCTCCCGCTTGCTATAGAGTGAATTTTTAATATACCCCCCCCCCATAGCTTCATCAAGTATTTTTAAGCTTTGTCTAAAGCCTTTCCCGGTAATACTTCTGCATATAGGAAAAAGCTCACAAACTAGCTCATACATACTTTTACTCACAACAAGCCTTTTTAGTTTCTTCTAAAATCTTAAATAAATTATCTTTAATAAATTGTGCTTCTTTTAAATTCATTTCTTGATGAGCAGGTATGCTAAGTTCAGCTTTATAAAAATTATCCGCATTTTCTAAGAATAAATTTCCATATAAGTTTTTATAATAACTAAACTCATAAGTAGGCTTATAATGCACTTGTACACCTATGCCCAAATTTAATAATTTTTCAAAAATAATCTCTTTTTGGCAATAAAACTCAGGAAAAAGCAAAATAGGATATAAATGTCTTGAGCTTTTTTTGTAATCTTTGATTTTTATAGTGCTAAAATAAGGATTTTTTTCAAATTCTTTATCGTAAAAACTTGTGATGATTTCTCTTTTTTCTAGCATATTATCAAGTTTTTTTAGTTGATTTATGCCTAAAGCACAAGCTACATCACTTAAACGATAATTATAGCCTAGTTCAATCATATCACTATCCCAAAGTCTTTTTTTGACTATGCCATGACTTCTTAAAAGCTTGATTTTTGAGATTAATTCCTTATCATTGCTAACAACCGCACCACCCTCAAAGGTTGTAATAGGTTTAACCGGATGAAAAGAAAATATGCTCAAATCCCCCATAGAGCCTACTTTTTGATCTTTATAAATAGCACCTAGAGCATGACTTGCATCATCAATTAGTGGGATGTTGTGTTGTTTAGCTAAGGCTAAAATTTCATCCATTTCTACACTATTTCCCGCAAAATCAACCACGCAAATTGCTCCTATATTAGAGCTATCTTGGCTCAGTCTTAAAGCAAGTTTTTTCTCATCAATATTTCCATCGCTTTTTACATCTATAAACTCAACCCTAGCACCTGCCATTAAAGCTGCATTTGCAGTTGCAGCAAAGGTAATGGGGGTTGTTAAGACAATTTTTTCTTTTACATCTAAAGATAAATACGCAAGGTGTAAAGCAGAAGTAGCTGAATTTAGCACGCAAGCATATTTTACACCTACATATTCACAAAGGGCTTGTTCAAATTCTTCAACCTTTTTTCCACCGGTTAAAAAATCATCTTTTAAAGCCTCACAAACTACTTGTATGTCTTGTTCGTCAATATTTTGATGAGAATAAGTTATCATTTTTCAAGCTCTGTATGATTTATTATATTTAAAAGCTCTTCTTGGCTAATCCATGATGGATTATTATCAGAGCTATAAGAAAAGCCATTAGAAACTTTTTTACCCTTTTGTCCTTTTGCATTTATACTAAAATTAACATTAGTGTTATTAAATTGAATGCTTGGACTAATGGCATAATAATTTTCAAATTCATAAGTTAAATGACTATCATCACTTGAAATCATAATTTCATGTAGTTTTTCACCTGCTCTTATACCTATGATTTTATGAGCTAAATTAGGAGCCATAGTCTTAGCTAAATCAACGATTTTCATAGAAGGAATTTTTGGCACGAAAATTTCCCCTCCATGCATATAGGCAAAATTATTCAGCACGAAATTAACTCCATCTTCTAAAGATATCCAAAATCTTGTCATTCTCTCATCTGTGATAGGAAGTTCTTTAGCGCCTTCATTGATGAGTTTTTTAAAAAATGGTATGACAGAACCTCTTGAACCCACTACATTACCATATCTTGTAACGCTAAATTTAGTATGAGAATTTCCTGCTATGTTGTTTGCTGCTACAAAAAGCTTATCACTTGCAAGCTTTGTAGCTCCGTATAAATTAATAGGATTACAAGCTTTATCGGTTGAAAGAGCGATACATTTTTCTACATTATTTTCCAAACACGCATCGATTACATTTTGTGCTCCATGGATATTAGTTTTTATACATTCCATTGGATTATATTCTGCAATTGGCACATGTTTCATAGCAGCTGCATGAATGACAAAATCAACATCTTTCATTGCTATGCTCAATCTTTCTTTATCTCTTACATCACCTATAAAATAACGCATACAATCATCATTAAATTCTCTTGCCATTTCAAATTGTTTTAACTCATCTCTTGAATAAATGATGATTTTTTTAGGTTTGTATTTTTGAAGTAAAGTTTTAGTATAAGTTTTTCCAAAACTTCCTGTACCACCGGTGATTAAAATGCTTTTTCCATTAAACATATATATTTTCCTATTACTTGACTAAGTTTTTATATCGGTTGAAAATAAAATTATTTTAAAATTCTTGGTAAAGTTATACCTGTTTGAGCTTGGTATTTACCCTTTTTATCAGCATATGTTACATCACAAGGCTCATCTCCTTGTAAAAATAAAACTTGAGCTATACCCTCATTAGCATAAATTTTAGCAGGTAGTGGGGTTGTGTTTGAAATTTCTATAGTGATATGTCCTTCAAAACCTGGCTCAAAAGGAGTTACATTTACTATAATGCCACATCTTGCATAAGTGCTTTTGCCAAGACAAATAGCCAAAACATCATTTGGCATTTTAAAATACTCAACTGTTCTTGCAAGTGCGAAAGAATTTGCAGGTACTATACATACATCGCCTACAAAATCTACTACATTTTCTTCTACAAAATTTTTAGGATCTACAACAGTGGAATTTACATTAGTGAAAATCTTAAATTCTCTTCCAACTCTTATATCATATCCATAGCTTGAAAGCCCATAACTAACTATACCTTTACCTATATTTGCTTCACAAAATGGCTCTATCATATTGTGCTCTAATGCCATTTTTTTGATCCAATTATCTGCTTTTAAGCCCATTTTTGTCCTTTATAATTAAAGTGAATTTTTAAATTATATCTTAAAATAAAAGTAAAAAATAAATAATTGAAGTTATTTTTAGTATTTTTATATATAATTATAAATTAAGTCTTATAAATTAAGGAGAATATATGACAAAAGAAGAAATCAAAGAACTAATGCAACTTTTTGCAGAAGCAAATATAAGCAAGATTAAAATAAAAGAACAAGATGGATTTGAAATAGAACTTGAAAGAGATATGTGTTGTGAATTACCAGCTCCAGCTCCTGTTGCTCCAGCTCCACAGCCAATTAATGTAAATGTAGTTAATGAAACCAAAGCAAGCTCAAGCTCTTCTAATAAACCGACTATCAATAGCCCTATGGTAGGTACTTTTTATCAAGCTCCAAGCCCAGGTGCAGCACCTTTTGCTAAAGCAGGACAAACTATTAAAAAAGGAAGTACTATAGCAATTATTGAAGCGATGAAAATTATGAATGAAATCGAAGCTGAATATGATTGTAGGATAGTAGAAGTATTAGTTGCAGATGGTCAGCCTGTAGAATTTGGTATGCCTTTATTTGTGGTGGAGAAATTATAAAATGGAAATTAAAAAAGTTTTAATAGCAAATCGTGGAGAAATTGCATTAAGAGCTTTAAGAACTGTAAAAGAAATGGGAAAAAAAGCAATTTGTGTGTATTCTACTGCAGATAAAGATGCTTTGTATTTAAAATATGCTGATGCGAGTATTTGCATAGGAAATGCTAGAAGTTCAGAAAGCTATTTAAATATCCCAGCTATTATTAGTGCAGCTGAAATTAGCGAAGCGGATGCGATTTTTCCAGGATATGGATTTTTAAGTGAAAATCAAAATTTTGTTGAAATTTGTGCAAAACATAATATCAAATTCATAGGCCCTTCAGTAGCTGCTATGGCACTAATGAGTGATAAAAGTAAAGCAAAACAAGTAATGCAAAGAGCAGGTGTGCCTGTAATCCCAGGAAGCGATGGGGCTTTAGGTGGGGTTGAAGCAGCAAAAAAACTTGCTAAAGAAATAGGCTATCCTGTGATTTTAAAGGCAGCAGCAGGTGGTGGCGGCCGTGGTATGCGTGTAGTTGAAGATGAAAAAGATTTAGAAAAAGCTTACTGGTCAGCAGAAAGTGAAGCGATGAGTGCTTTTGGTGATGGAACTATGTATATGGAAAAATACATCCAAAACCCACGCCATATAGAAGTGCAAATCATAGGAGATAGCTTTGGAAATGTGATACATTTGGGTGAGAGAGATTGCTCTATGCAAAGACGCCATCAAAAACTTATAGAAGAATCTCCTGCAATTTTACTAGATGAAAAAACAAGAGCAAGACTTCATGAAACAGCAGTTAAAGCTGCTAAGGCTATTGATTATGAGGGTGCGGGAACTTTTGAGTTTTTAGTGGATAAAAATTTAGATTTTTATTTTATCGAGATGAATACGCGTTTGCAGGTTGAGCATTGTGTGAGTGAGATGGTGAGCGGGGTAGATATTATCGAGCTTATGATTAAAGTAGCAGAAGGGTATCCTTTACCAAAACAAGAAGAAATTAAACTTAAAGGTCATTCTATAGAATGTAGAATTACTGCTGAAGATTCTAAAACTTTCTTGCCTTGCCCAGGTAAAATCACAAAATATGTAGCTCCTGCAGGACGCAATGTAAGAATGGAAAGCCATTGTTATCAAGATTATAGTGTGCCTCCTTATTATGATTCTATGATTGGAAAATTAGTCGTTTGGGGAGAAGATAGAAACACAGCTATAGCTAAAATGAAAATAGCCTTGCAAGAGCTTATTGTAGGTGGGATAAAAACAACCAAGGATTTTCATTTAGCGATGATGGATAATGCAGATTTTATCAATAATAATTATGATACAAATTATCTTTCAAGACATTAATTGAAGATAGGTTTTAACCTATCTTAATTCTTCTATATGAGCATTTGCTCTTATTTTATCAAGATGATTTTTTAAGGCTTGTTCTTTTTGAGTTAGGGTATAGACATTGCTAACTTGATCTTTGATTAAATCAAATTCGATAGGATTTTTACCATATTTTTCTTTTACAAAATACACTATATAAGCGTTTTCGCCATTTAACACTGGAGTAAATTCTCCTATTTTTGTATTATTTAACAAAGCAAGTAATCTTGGATCTAAACTAGCTGCGTTTAAACTAATGGCTTTTGATTTAATTTGAGAATTTTTATACATAGGATTTTGTGCAAGCTGTTGTAAAAGTTCAGGATTGGTAGAATTATAAACAACTAAGTCTATATTTGAAAAAGTGCTAAATTTATCAAGATTGCTTTCATAAAAATGTTTTAGTGTTTCATCATCAATATTGATTTTTGCATTTTGCATTATGCTTCTATAAAGTTTTTCTCTTTCAAGATCTTTTCTAACTTTGTTTTTAAAAACTTCAAAACTTAAACCATCTTTTTCTATCTTTGCTTGCAAACCATTAATGTCAGTTTTATTGCCTTTTGCTATTTGGGCTAATTTTTCATTAAGTTCAAAAGTGCTTACATAAATTCCTAGCTTTTTAGCTTCGCTTTGTTGAACTTTATCATCTACTAAAAATGCTATAGCTTTTTGTTTGTCATTAGTTTTTAATTCTTTCATAGTTTGTTCTATATCATAAAGAGTAATAGGTTGATTTTCTACTACCATTGCTACACCACCAAGGGTTTGAGCATATAAAATATTTGCAGCAAAACAACAAGATATTAAAAATTTTCTCATATAAAACCTTTATTTAAGTGTAAATATAGCATTATAACAATAAAAATTTAAAAAAGGTAAAAATATGCAAGAAATCACAACGCGTTTTGCTCCTTCTCCAACAGGATATTTGCACATAGGGGGGCTTAGAACAGCTTTATATAATTATCTTTATGCAAGAAAAAATAAGGGTAAATTTTTATTGCGTATTGAAGATACGGATTTAAAAAGAAATTCACAAGAAGCTACGCAAGCTATTATAGAAGCATTTAAATGGTGTGGGCTTGATTATGATGGGACGATTGAGTATCAATCTCAAAGATTTGATATTTATAAAAAATACATTCAAAAATTATTAGATGAGGGCAAGGCTTATTATTGTTATATGAGCAAAGAAGAGCTTGATGAGTTAAGAGCTAAGCAAGAAGCAGCTAAAGAGCGTCCAAAATATGATGGTAGATATAGAGATTTTAAAGGAACTCCCCCAAGTGGTATTGAGCCTGTGGTGCGTATAAAAGCACCACAAAGTGGAGAGATTAAATTTATAGATGGCATTAAAGGCGAGGTTAGTTTTAAGGCTGAAGATATCTTAGATGATTTTGTAATTGCAAGAAGCGATGGTAGCCCAATTTATAATTTAACCGTTGTAATTGATGATGCACTAATGGGTGTGAGTGATGTTATAAGAGGAGATGATCATTTATCAAATACTCCAAAACAAATTGTCCTTTATGAAGCACTAGGCTTTAAAATACCTAAATTTTATCATGTAGCTATGATACATGGTGAAGATGGTAAGAAACTTTCTAAGCGTCATGGAGCAACTGATGTGATGGAATATAAAAATATGGGGATTTTACCTCAAGCCTTGCTTAATTTCTTAGTGCGTCTTGGTTGGAGTCATGGCGATGATGAAATTTTTTCTTTAGAAAGTATGCAAGAGCTTTTTGATCCAAATCATATTAACAAAAGTGCTTCTTGCTATAATTTTAAAAAATTAGAATGGCTTAATGCTCATTATATTAAAACTTTACCTTTTGAAGAAATCAATAGACAATTAAAAGATTTAGGTTTTGATTTAAGTCAGTATGAAAAAGCAGGCTTTTTGCTAGATATGTTAAGAGAGAGAGCTAAAACTTTGCATGATATTATTAGCGGGGCTAAAGTGTTACTAAATGACCCAAAAGAATATGATCAAAAGGCTGTAGATAAATTTCTCAATGTTACAAATTTAACTTATTTGGAAAAATACGCTATGGTTTTAAATGAGCAAAAAAATGCTTGTGAATTTGAAGAATTAACTAATCAATTCTTAGAAGAAAATAATCTTAAGTTAAAAGATCTAGCTCAAGCTATACGCATCGCACTCACAGGAAACTCGGTTAGTCCTAGTATATTTGAAGTATTGGAATTTTTAGGAGTGCAAAAGGCTAAACTTAGGATAAAAAATTTACTAAATTATATGAAGGAAAAATAATGAATTTAAAAGAAGAGGCTTTAGAATATCACTTAGGTGGTAAAGTAGATATTGTTGCTAGAAAGCCTATGGATAGTGCACATGATTTATCTTTGGCGTATTCTCCTGGGGTTGCTGAACCTTGTATTGAGATAGCAAAAGATGAAACTTTAGCTTATAAATACACTAATAAAGCTAATTTAGTTGCTATAGTAAGCGATGGTAGTGCAGTTTTAGGGCTTGGCAATATAGGAGCGAGTGCAAGCAAACCTGTTATGGAAGGAAAAGCTTGTTTGTTTAAAAAATTTGCTAATGTTAATGCTTATGATTTAGAAATTAATGCTCATAGTATAGATGAGATTGTTACCTTTTGTAAAGCTATAGCACCTACTTTTGGAGGGATTAATTTAGAAGATATTTCAGCACCAAAATGTTTTGAAATAGAAGCCGCTTTACAAGATCTTGGAATTCCTGTAATGCATGATGACCAACATGGAACTGCGATCATTTCTACAGCAGGATTAATGAATGCTATGGAGATTAGTGGTAAAAAATTTGAAGACATTAAAGTAGTAGTAAGTGGTGCAGGTGCTGCAGGTATTGCAAGTGCTAGAATGTATAGAAATTTAGGTGTAAAAAATATTATTTTAGTAGATAGCAAGGGAGTGATTAATACTCAAAGAGATGATTTAAATAAATATAAATTAGAATTTGTAAGTGATACTAAAGATAGCACTTTAAGAGAAGCTTTAAGAGGGGCTGATGTATTTTTAGGTTTAAGTGCACCTAAAATTTTAGATGATGAGATGATTTTAAGTATGGCTAAAGATCCCGTGATTTTCGCTTTAGCTAATCCAGTGCCTGAAGTGATGCCAGAAGATGTTAAAAGAGTTAGAAACGATGCTATAGTTGGAACAGGTAGAAGTGATTATCCAAATCAAATTAATAATGTTTTAGGTTTTCCTTTTATCTTTAGAGGAGCTTTAGATGTAAAGGCAACTAAAATTACTGAAAATATGAAAATAGCAGCCGCAAAAGCTTTGGCTGATTTAGCTAAGCTTGAAGTAACTGATGAGGTAAAACAAGCTTATGGAGTAGAAGAGCTTAGTTTTGGTAGAGATTATGTGATACCAAAACCATTTGATAGCAGAGTAAAAGCTGTGGTAAGTGCTGCGGTAGCAAAAGCTGCGGTTGAAGATGGAGTAGCTTTGATAAATAATTTTGATTATCAGAGATATTTTGATAGTTTAAAATAATTTTTTATAAATTAAGTTTTATTTAAAATAATTTTTTATTATAAAACTTAATTTTATCTATTTTTTATTGTTTATATGAGTTATAAAAACATATTTTTTAAAAATCATTTAAAAAATATGTTTTAAATGTTACTTTTTTTCTTTTTAAATTATATAAATTTGATATTACTAGTGTTTTTAATAAAATTAATTTATATTTAAGATATTTTTTAATAGGATATTTTTACTTAATCATAGAAAGGTCGAGATGATTTTTGGTAAGATAGATTATCTTAATTTACTCCCTTTACATATCTATCTTAAAAAATCAGCTTTTCCTAGCTATGTTAAGCAAACTACAGAATACAAAAAAGGGGTTCCTAGTAAGCTAAATCGCCATTTGTATTTTAGACGCATTGATGCAGCGATTATCTCAAGTGTTGAAAGTCGTAGAAAAAAATACAAAACCTTAAATGTGGGGATTTGCGCAAGCAAAAAGGTAAAAAGCGTTTTAGTGAAAAAACAATCTGAAAGCAAAGAAGATGCAAGCTCTGCAACTTCTAATGCTCTTGCAAAAGTTTTAAAGCAAAAAGGGGAGGTTATCATCGGTGATAAGGCTTTAAAACTTTATTTGCAAAATCCAAAAGATTATATTGATTTATGTGAATTATGGTATGAAAAGACAAAACTACCTTTTGTTTTTGCTCGATTTTCTTGTATTAAAAATTTTTCTATTTATAAAAAAATGATGAAAAATTTCACAAAAAGTAAAATTTTCATTCCGCAATATATTTTGCTAGATTATTCTAAGTCAAGAAATCTTTCTCAAAAAGAAATTAGTGCATATTTAAAGCTAATTTACTACAAAATAGGAACAAAGGAGCAAAAGGCGCTAAAAAAATTTTTAGCCAATGCAAACAGCAAGATACTATAAAAAGGACAATTTATGAGTATAGCTAAACAATATATCAATGAAACCTTAGAAAAAATTCAAGCAACTTCCCCAAGACAACCTATCTTTTTTCAAGCAGCAACTGAGGTGTTAAATTCTTTAGAACCTTTACTTGAATCTAACAAAACTTATCAAGATCATGCTATATTAGAGCGTATTGTTATGCCTGAAAAAACGACTATTTTTAGAGTAGTATATATTGATGATGCAGGTAAAGCTCAAACGCATTTTGGTTATAGAGTACAGTTTAATTCTAGTTTAGGACCTTATAAAGGTGGGATCAGATTTCATCCTAGTGTAGATTTAGATGTTTTGAAATTTTTAGGTTTTGAACAAATTTTCAAAAATTCTCTAACAGGTTTAATGATAGGGGGAGCTAAAGGAGGAGCAAATTTTGACCCTAAAGGCAAAAGCGAAGCAGAAATTATGCGTTTTTGTCAAGCTTTTATGGCCGAGCTTTCAAAAATCATAGGTGCAAGCACTGATGTGCCAGCAGGTGATATAGGGGTTGGTGCTAGAGAAATTGGATATATGTTTGGAGCTTATAAGAAAATTAGCTCTAATTTTGATGGAACTTTAACGGGAAAGAAAATTCCATGGGGTGGAAGTTTAGTAAGAACAGAAGCAACAGGGTATGGCTGTGTGTATTTTACTCAAGAAATGCTAGCAAAATATAACAATGCATTAGAAGGAAAAGAGTGTGCAGTTTCAGGTAGCGGAAATGTGGCAATTTATACCATAGAAAAATTACATCAACTTGGTGCAAAAGCAATCACAATAAGCGATAGCGATGGATTTGTTTATGATAAAGATGGGATAGATTTAGATTTATTAAAAGAAATTAAGGAAGTAAAAAGAGCTAGAGTGAGTGATTATGCAATGCTTAAAAAAGGTGCTATTTTTACTCCAAAAAGTGCGTATAAACAAGGTTGTAATGGAGTATGGAGTATACCTTGTGATATAGCTTTTCCAAGTGCTACGCAAAATGAATTAAATTTAGAAGATATTAAAACCTTATATCACAATGGTTGTCGTATGGTAGCAGAGGGAGCTAATATGCCAAGCACACTTGAAGCGATCGATTTTATGTTAAATCAAAAAGACTTTTTATTTGCGCCAGCTAAGGCTGCTAATGCAGGTGGTGTAGCGACTTCTCAACTTGAAATGCAACAAAATGCAAGTATGTGTCAATGGAGCTTTGAGGAGGTTGATGCAAAATTATATAAGATTATGAAAAATATTTTTGAAAATTCATACGAGTGTGCAAAAGCTTATAATCATGAAGGAAATTTAGTAGTAGGTTCAAACATAGCAGGCTTTAAAAAAGTAGCTGATGCGATGATTGATCATGGTTATATTTAAAAAGATGGCTTAAATGCCATCTTTAGTGTATATAAAAAAAGCTTGTTATTTGATTAGCGATTTTTTCTTCTAAAGACTCTTTGGCTCTGTCTATATTGCCAAGATAAGCAGTTCTTGCTAAAAGCGAGGTGCTTTGAGTAGAGTTTTTGGAGCTAATTTGTAAATTAACTTGCAAAAGATAGTAATTTTCTACTTCCATTTCAAAAACATCATCTATTTTATCAAAGTCATTATAAAAAAATCTCGCATTAGAAGCGCGTAATCTTTGTGCGTAAGAAAATTTCTTAAAATCTACTATATTGATATAAATTTTATAATCACTTTGAACATTATTTAAAACTAAGCCTAAATTTTGTAATTTTTGAGCGAGCTTGGCTTCTAAATTTGTGTTTAATTTTGAAGGATTATTGATGTGTAAAGAAAAACTTTGATTTTTATTAGCATGCAGGAAAATACCTTCATTATTTGTTTGGATAAAAGTTTGCATAGGGCCTGTGCAAGCACTTAAAAATAGTGCAAACACAAGCAAGAAAAAATTATTTTTGAGCATCGATTATAGTTGGCACAGCACGAAGACCAAGTTTAGAGTATTTTGCGAAAGTTTCTCTTACTGCTTTAACCTCAGCTTCACTAGGTTTTTTATAATCTTTTAAATTTTTATCATAATATTTTTTCATGATAGCGATTTTTTGTGCATCATCTTTAGCATTTTTACTTTCTTTGTAAATTAATGCAGATTTTTCAAAAGCACTAGTATCATGGATAGGGGTTAAGATAAATTTCACTTGATGGGTTTTTAGTGTTTCTTCTATTTTATCTAAATGCATTCTACAATATGGACATTCAGGATCGCTAAAAACATAAAGTAAAGGTTTGTTTTTATCGCCTAAAGAAATAAACATTTTTTCTTTTTTAAGTTCAACTAGAGCTTTTTTTGAAAATTCAGCTTGTTGTTTTTCCATGAGTTTTGCTTGATAAACTTGAGAGTAAAATTCACCTTTTTTTACATCAATTACTTCAGTTGTGATGATATTATCTTGAGTGAAAACGATTTCTTGGAAATTTTTACCACTAATTTCAAAATTAACTATCACAGCTTCAAAGTTAGTATCAGGAATTTTTTCTCTACTAGAAACACTAATGTTTGCATTTGATAAATTTGGATTTTTCTTAAAAAAATTAATAATTTCTTCATTACTTGCAGCAAATAAAGAGCTAGCAAGGGTTAAGAGAGCTAAAGATTTTTTCATCATTTTCCTTTGTTTTAAAATTTTTGCACATTATAAAATGTAATCTTTAACACTTAGATTTTTAATATTCTTTTTTCCTCTATTTTTTTAACTTGAGGATAGTTTTTATCAAGATATTCTAAATAAGCTATGGCATATTTTCTTGAAATTTGAAAATGATTTTTAACAAAAGCTACATCTAAATGATGATTTTGCAAAAGTTTTAAAAACTCTTGCATGAGATTTTCAAGAGTATTTTTTTCTATAAAAAGATTATGTGCTAATCTTTTGACTTTGTTTTCTTTAGTGAGTTTTTTTAAGATAAGATCTCCATTTTTCCTATCAAGCTCTAAATATTCATAAAGATTGTAAGGTGCGGTAGGTTTTATACCTTCTTTTTTTAAAATTTCATAAAGCTCACAATGAGCCTTTTCTTGTAATTTTCCAAAATCTTGTCCTTTTAAAAACCATATGCCATCTTTAAAATCTAATTTTTCTTGCATTTGCTTGAGTGTATAAGCGCAAAAGCTCTCACTTGCCCAGCTAAGCCTTAAGGCGATAGAATGAGGCGAGATTAAAGCATAAGGATTTTTAGAGAAAATAAAATCAATAAATTCTTTCAAAGTTTGCATAGCATTTAAATCATATACATTTAAAGCTTGCTCATCGACAAAAACATGATTTAAGCTTTTTGCTAGGTTTAGGGCTTGCTCATGAGTGAGTTTAAAGCGTTGATAGCTTGAAAGTAATCCAAAGCCAAGTTTGTGAGTTTGTTTTAAAAACTCAAATACCTTTTTTAAATCTTTTTGTTCTAAAAGTGCTAAATACTTAGCTTTTATATCTTTTTTTAAAGGCTCACTTACCGCATTAAGAACCACACCACCGCTTTTAATACGCCCATTTTCAAGCAAGATGAATTTATCATCAAAACACAAAGGTAGGTTTTTATCAAACTCTAAGCTAATATAAGTTTTATCTTCAAATTCTTTGATTACACTAATTTTTGCATTAAGCTTTTTTGAGCCACTACAAAATTCTAAAATACTCCCGTGTTTAATCTCTGTATTAAAAACAACTCCATCGATACTTTTAAAACTTTTAAAAACACCTTTTTTACTTAATATATAGCCTTTTTTTAACTCATGATAATCACAATTTAAACTCAAAGCAACTCTATTATAAGCTTTTGCTTCTAAAACATTTTCTTCATGAATTTGTATGTTTTTTACAATGATATCTTTTTGATTTTCAAGGCAAAATATTTTTTCATTTTTGCTTATTTTTCCTTCATTTAAACTCCCTGTTACTACCGTTCCTATACCTTTTAGAGAAAAAACCCTATCAATGTAGTATCTAAAAATCAAATTTTCATCATTTTCTTTAGGCTTTAAACTAAGTAGATAGTTTTTTAAATTTAATATACTTTGCTCATCATAAATGCTAGTTGGAAAAACTTTTAAGATATTGATTTTAAAGGCTTTTAATTCTTTTAAAAGCTCTGCTTGCTTTTGTACTAAATCCTTGCATAAATCAACCTTACTCAAAATAAGCACTACATCTTTTACGCCTAAAAATTCCAAAACCCTTAAATGCTCTATACTTTGAGCCTTTAAACCCTCGTTTATATCTATGACAAACATACACACTCTAAAGCCAAAAGCACCACTTATCATAGTTTTAATTAAACTTTCATGCCCAGGCACATCGATAAAAGCAATATTTAAATTTTCACTTTTTAAATTTGAAAAGCTAAGATTAATCGTAATGCCTTTTTCTTGCTCTTCTTTTAAATCATCACCTTCAAAACCATTTAAAGCTTTAATAAGCGAAGTTTTACCATGATCAATATGCCCAGCAGTGCCTATGATGATACTATGCATGAAATACCTCTTTAATAATGCTTATTATTTTATTTAAATCTTTTTCTAAAATACTTCTAAAATCTAGCACAAAATGCCCATTTTCAACACGGCCGATTACGCCTTTTTTTCTAAATTTTTCTTGTAAAAGCAAAGCTTTCTCATCAAAACTTAACACAAAAGTATCTAAGCTTTTATCAGGCATAGAGCCACCACCTACTAAACTTTTAGAAGCTTTTAACTCACATTTTATAGGAATTTTTTCTTTGACAAAGAGTGCTTTTTTTTCTATGGTTTTTAAATTATCATTTAAAAGTTTTAGTGTAGGGATTTTTTCATATTCTTTTTCTAAGTAAGCTTTGGTAGTTTCATTTAAAAAAGCTAGAGTGATTTTATCAACCCTTAACATTCTTAGAAGTTGATTTTTCTTTAATTGTTGAATGTATTTTTTCTTTCCAAGTATAATGCCTGCTTGAGTAGAACCAAAAAGTTTATCACCGCTAAAACTTAAAATATCACAATGTTTTAAAAGCTCTTTTACGCTTGGCTCGTTTTTGCTAAGTTGTTTATTAATTTTTTCACACCAGCCAGCACCCAAATCATAATAAGATATGAGTTTTTTCTTTTTTGTTAAAGCATGAATTTCGTTCAAGCTTACTTCTTCAAAAAATCCTTTAAAAGCAAAATTAGAACGATGAGTTTTTAAAATCATCTTAGTATTTTCATTGATGGCTTTTTCATAATCATACAGATGAGTTTTATTAGTCGTGCCTATTTCTTTTAGCCTAACACCAGCTGCTAGCATAACTTCAGGAATTCTAAAATTTCCCCCAATCTCAACTAGCTCACTTCTTGAAGTAATAACTTCCTCATTTTTTGCTAAGGTGTTTAAGATCAAAAATACAGCCGAGGCATTATTATTAACAACCAAGCAATCTTCACAATCAAACAATATTTTTAAATTCGCACTAAGTGCGTCATACCTTGAGCCTCTTTTGCCACTTTGCATGTTAAACTCTAAATTTGAATAAGAGCAGATGATTTCTTTAGTTCTTTCAAAAATACTCTCATCAATAATGCTACGACCAAGATTAGTATGAATGATAACTCCACTAGCATTGATCAAACTTTGACTTTGCATGTTTAAAAACTCATCAATACTTTGGGCAATTTTACTTAGCAAATCTTGCAAACTAAAATTTAAATTTTCATTTTTACTTAGTTCTTTTTTACAATTTGAAACAACTATTTTTGCAAAATGAGATCTTAAATACAAAGGGTAATTAGCCAAGTTTTCATCGTTTATAAGCGTGTTTATGGGTGGAAAATTTCTAAATTTGTTCATCTTAAACCTTAAGAATAAATTAGTAAAATTATAACTTTTTTATAATGAAATTTATATAATTAAGATTAAAAAATTTAAAAGAGAGCATTATGAAAGATTTTGTATTTTTAGAAAATGAAGATTTGATTCCTTTAAGTGATGATATTAGCATAGTTCAAAAAGCCTGTGATGAAGAAGTTTTTATAGGAAATTCAAAGCTTTTAAACCCTGAAGTTTATGCGCCTGAGATTAATTTTTATCTTAAAAACTCACAAGATGATGCACTAAAAAAAGCTAAAACTATTGAGTCTTTATATAAGATTAGATCTAAAGTTTATGATTTAGGGCTTGATTTAGAATACACCAAAGAAGTGGGTAAAAATGTAATTATTGTAAGCAATGAGGATCAAAATGAGCTTATTGAAAGCTTAAAAAAACAAGAATACAAGGTTTTAAAATTAAGTAATGAGCAATGTTTGGGTGTTTTAGGTTGCGTGGGCGAGCTTTGCGTGATAGCTTTAAAAGATAATGAGCAAGTAGAGATTGATTGTGATTTTTTCTTATATGATGTAAAAAAAGAAAGTTTTGATCAACAAAGTGGTTGTTATGATTTAACTACTTTAAGTCAAGAAGAACTTATAAAACTTTTAAATTCTAATTCTCCAAAATATAAATTTAGAAATTATATTAGTTATGATGATAGCATTTGCCAATACCATGAAAGAAGAAGTATCCATTGTGGAAAATGTGCTGAAATTTGTCCTAGTGTGGCTATTTTAAAAGATGATGAGCAAAGAAAATTAGAATTTTCTCATGTGGATTGTTTAAGCTGTGGTGATTGTGTAGGAATTTGTCCTAGTGGAGCGCTTGATTATGCACCTATGCCACGCAATAGCTTTTATGAAATTTTAAAATTTTATGAAGATAAAATCATTTTAATAATCCCTGAGAAAATGTCTATAGAAAATTTAAATATCACTTTAAAAGAAGATGTAATGCCTTTTATGATTAAAGGCGAGAATTATCTTGATCAAGCACATTTTTTAGCTATGCTTCAAACAAGTGGTGCGAGTGTGATTTTTTATAGTGATGGCTTATCGCAAGGTGCTTTAGAAGTGATAGCTTTGATGAATGAAATTTTTCAAAGAAAATTTAAACAAAACGCAATTTTTCTAGCTAAAGATGAAAAAGAACTTTTAGAGGCTATAAATCAAGCACATTTTATAGAAAATCTCAAATTTATTTCTTATAATCCTGCGCTTTTAAAAAGAGAAGATTTTGCTATAAGATTAAGAGAGCTTATAAAGGAAGAAAATTTAGGCAATATCCCAAGTAAAGAATGGATACGCTATGGAAAAATCACCATCAATGCAGACACCTGTACCTTATGTCTTTCTTGTGTGGGAGCTTGTAATGTAGGAGCTTTAGTGGCTGATACTAAGGATAATTCTTTGAAATTTAATGCAAGCTTATGTACTACCTGTGGGTATTGTGAGGCAAGTTGTGCTGAAAAAGATACTTTAATGCTTCAAAGAAGTGGGATAGATTTGGAAAAAGAGTATTTTTCTTTTATGGTTTTAGCTCAAGATGAACTTTTTGCTTGTGTAGAGTGTGGGAAAGAATTTGCTACTAAAAAGGCCATTGAAAAAATTGCTAGCATTATGAAACCAAGATTTATAGGTGATGAAGCTAAGATAAAAACACTATATTGCTGTGCTGAATGTAAAGCAAAAGTAATGATACAAAGTATGAATGTGCTTTAAGCCAAAAGGCTTAAGCACTAAGTTTTAGCTTGTATTAAAAATTTTATATAATTTTTTAATATACAAGTTAATTTAAATTATAGTTTTTATACTTTGCTTAAATTTAGCGCAAAAGCTTTTTGGCTCAAAAGCACTTCATCGTTTTCTTTAAAATCTTTAGCTTCTAAAGGACTTAGTGTTACTTGGCTGATTTGATTACCTATGGCAAGTATGGCTATAAATATGCTATCTTGTTTTTGTAGTTTTAAAATGCGTGCTTTTATGGCAAATTTTTGCGAGCCTTGTGTCTTTAAAAAAACTTCATTAGGCGAGCCTTCTTTGATGATGGCTCCATTTTCTAAAATGATGACTTTATTAGCTAGTTTATAAACTTCACTTACATCATGGCTGATTAAAATAGTAGTGATTTTATAAGTTTTATGTATATTTAAAAGATAATCATGCAAGTGTAGTTTTATCTCATTATCTAAGGCGCTAAATGGCTCATCTAAAAGTAAAAGTTTGGGTTTTTGCATAATGGCTCTTGCTAAAGCTACGCGTTGTTTTTGTCCCCCGCTTAGTTCTAAAATATGACTTTTTTTGTGTTTGCTTAAATCTAAAAGTTCTAAAAGTTCATTAGCAAATTTTAGATCTTTTTTGGCAAAAAGTAAGTTTTGCTCTACATTCATATTTTCAAATAAAGCATAATCTTGAAAAACAAAGCCAAGTTTTCTTTTTTGTGGGCTTAGAAAGTTTTTATCATCAAAAAATATCGTATTATTAAAAGTGCAAATTCCTTGTGCTTTTTCAAAACCTGCTAAAATTCTCAAAAGCGTAGTTTTGCCACTACCACTTTTTCCAAAAATAGCACAAAATTCTCCTTCTTTAACTTCAAATTTAACCTTAAGTTTAAATTCTTTTTCTTTATTTTTAAAGATTTTTTCAAAGTCAAGTTTTAGCATAAATACTCTTTGATAAATAAAGCACTAGGATGTACATAAGCAAATACAAAATCATTTTTTTGATAATTTTGCTCTAAAAACTCATGGGTGCTAATTTGAGCTTCGAAAGTGCAAATTTCATTTTCTAATCTTACGATAGTGATGATTTGTCCTTGAAAAATATCAATGATTTTTGCATAAAAGGTATTTAAAAATGAATTTTCTAAATTTTTTTTACTAAGCAAGCACTCGCTACTTTTAAAAGCTAGTAAAACTTCTTGATCAATGCTTGCTTTTTCATCAAGTTCTAAAGCAAGCATAAATAATTTATGTTTATTTATAAGAAATTCTACCCAGTTTATATTTTCATGATTTTTTATAATATTTATTTTAGCTTTAATCATGGGATATTATAGCCATAAGCTTTGAAAATTTCCTTAGCCTTTTTGCTTAAAATAAAATTATAAAATTTCTTAGCTTTAGCATTATCTTTACCATAAGAAGTGATAACAATGCCTTGATTGATTGGTTCATAAAGCTTTGGATTGATTAAAATATAATTTTTTCCTTCTTGGAGTTTATAAGATTTTAGCGTATCTTCATATAAAGCACTTGCTGCTATAAAACCCACATCGGCTGCTTTTAATGTTTGAGTAAGTGCTTCTCCTATAGATTTTGCCTCGATGATTTTAGCTTTTGTTTGCTCATAAATTTTAGTATTTTGTAAAGTTTCTATGCTAGCTTGACCATAAGGAGCAGCTTTGGGATTAGCTATGGTGATGATTTTTACTTTTTCTTCTTTAAGTGTGTCTAATCCTTTGCTTAAATCCATTCTAACACTGAGTAAAGCTAAAGCTCCTTGAGCATAAATAACAGGTTTTGTGCTAGTAAAATTATCATCATACAAGCTTTGTGCAAATTTCATATTTGCAGCCATAAATATATCAAATGGCGCACCATTTTTAATTTGTGAGACTAAATTTCCACTAGCGCCTAAGCTTACATTGATACTAATATCAGGGTTTTCTTTTTGAAATTCTTTTTGCAAGGCTTTAAAAGCGTAAGCTACATTTGCAGCTGCAGCGATATTTACATCAGCACTATAGCCAAAAATACACAAAAAAAGTAGGGTAAAAATTTTTTTCATTTTTTATCCTTTTAATAGTAAATTTTAAAAAAATTATAGCTTATTTTTAAAAGCAAAAATAAATTTATATTTTTTGCATATTTTCTAAGACTTATTTCATAAGTAAATAAAAATTACTAATTTTTTTTAAAGAATATTTTTAATGTAAAAATTTATTTTAATTTTTGTATAATATAAGATTTCAATTTATGAAATTTTAAAAGGAAAAAGCTTGTTAAAATACATACTAACTTTGTGTTTATTTTTTAACACTTTGATTTTAGCAAATGACTTTGAAGATTTTGAACAAGAATATCAAAAAAAAGAAGTCAAAGATAGCTTTTATACCTATAATAAAGCTATGAGTAAATTTAATTATGATCTTTATACTTATTTTTTAAGACCGGTTGTGCTTTCTTATAAAAGCATTACTCCAAGCTTTATAAGAACAGGTGTAAAAAATGCTTTTGATACCACAAGATCACCTTTTAGATTTATTAATCATCTTTTAAGTTTAGAATTTAGAAAAGCTGGTGAGGAATTTGGAAGATTTTGTGTGAATGTGATTTTTGGATTTGGTTTGTTAGATAGTGCGAGTAAAACTCCTTTAAAAAGTTATGAAGCTGATTTTGGAACGACTTTGGGTAAATGGGGAGTAGGTAGTGGACCACACTTAGTGCTTCCACTTTTAGGTCCTTATAATGTAAGAGATGCTTTAGCTTTGCCTGTAAATTGGTTTATGGTGCCTGAGGGGTATATTGAGAATTTTTGGGTTGGTGTGGGTGTAAATGCTGCATTAAAACTCAATGAATTAAGTTTTGAGTATGAAAAAATAGATGATATTTACCAAAATAGTGTAGATTATTACATTTTTATACGCGATGCGTATGAACAAAGACGCCAAGAACTCATCAAATAAGGAGATAAAATGAAAAAAATCATAGCTTTGTTTTTTAGCGTAGTATTTGCTTTTGCTTTAAATTTGCAAGATATTTCTAAAACCATGCAAGAAAAAATTGATGAGAGCTTAAAAATTCTAGATCAAAATAAAAACGATAAAGCTAAAGCAGCGGAAAAAATCTTTGCTTTATTTGATGGTGTTTTTGATTATGAGTTTATGGCTAAGCTTAGTCTTTCTACAAGATATGAAAAATTAAGTGAAAATGAAAAAAATGAATTTAACAAAGCTTTTGAAAAAAACCTTAAAAAAAGTTTCACAGATAAGCTTGCTTTGTATGATTCTCAAAAATTAAAAGTGATTAATTTAGAAGAAAAAAATAAAAGAGCTTTTTTGAAAACTTCTATGATAGTAGATGGTAAAGAAAATTTTGTAATCTTTAAATTTTATGATAAAAATAATGATTGGCAAATTTATGATGTAGATATTTTTGGTATAAGTATTATACAAACTTATCGCTCACAATTTAAAGATGTCTTACAAAATGGTGATTTTAAAACCTTGCTTGAAAAGCTTTCTAGTGTTGATTTTTCTAAATAATGCTAAGTAAAATTTTAAAAATCTTTCTTAATTTCCCAAAGCTAACTTTGGGGATTACTTTAATCTTTTGTATATTTTTTAGTTTTTTTGCTAAAAATTTAAGTGTTGATGCAAGTGCTGAAAGCTTGCTTTTAGAGCATGATGAGGGTTTGAAACTATATAGAGAAGTTTCAGCACGTTATGGCAATGATAATTTTTTAATGCTTGCTTTTGCTCCTAAAAATAAAGATATTTTTGCTAAAGAAAATTTAGAAACTATCAAAAACTTAACCCTTGATTTAGAAAAAATCAATGGAGTGCAAAAGGTATTTTCTATCGCTAATGCACCTTTACTTGCAAGTTCTAAAGGTAAAGAGTTAAAAGAGCTTATCCAAAATATACCTAATATTTTTAGTCAAGATGTGGATATTAATCTAGCTAAAAAAGAAATTTTAAATCAACCCTTTTATAAAAATAATATCATCTCAAAAGATGGAAAAACAACGGGAATTTTGATTTATCTAGCACCTGATCTTGTTTATAATGACTTGATTAATTCAAGGGATAATACGCAAAATGAAAATGAAAAAGAGCATTTTAGAGCCTTGATTAAAAAGTACCAAGAAAGCTCAAGGGAATTTAGTGCAAAAAGATTAGAAGAAATTACTAAAATAGTATCTAAATATAGTCAAAATGGAGACTTTTTACACCTTGGTGGTGTTGAAATGATCGCTAATGATATGATTAATTATGTAAAAAGTGATTTAAAAATTTATGGACTTAGTTTAATAGGGCTTTTATTTATAGCACTTTGGTGGTTTTTTGGCTCTTTGCGTTTAGTGTTTTTGGCTTTGGGAATTTGTGTGGTTTCACTTTTTACTTCAAGCGGGATTTTCGCGCTTTTGGGCTTTGATATTACTGTGGTGTCTTCAAACTATGTAGCTTTGGTACTCATTATCACTGTCTCTGTTGTGATACACTTAATCGTGCATTTTATAGAAAATTTACACAAACACCCAAAAGCTAGCGTTTATAAGCTTTTGCTCTCAACCTTACTTGATAAAGCAAGTCCTAGTTTTTTTGCTATTTTAACCACGGTTGTTGGGTTTTTAAGTTTTGTTTTTTCAGATATTGAGCCTATTATTAAACTTGGTATTATGATGAGCCTTGGCATCAGTGTGAGTTTGATTTTAGCTTATATTTATTTTGCAAGTATTTTAGTATTAATGCCGCGTTTAAATTTTAAAGAGCTTAATCAAAATTCGTTGAAATTTTTAAGTTTTTGTGCAAATGTAAGTTTAAAACATAGAAAATTTATCTATAGTATAAGTTTATTTTGTGTAGCTTTTGCTTTGTATGGAATTTTGCAAATTAAAGTAGAAAATAGTTTTGTGAGTTATTTTAAAGATAGTTCTAGGATTAAACAAGGTTTGTTGATTATAGATAAAGAGCTAGGTGGAACTATGCCTTTAGATGTGATTGTCAAATTTAAGCAAAATCTAAAACAAAATGAAAGCTTAGATGAGTTTGAACAAGAATTTGATGATTTATCCAAAGATGATAGGTATTTTTTTAGTAGTGAAAAAACAAGAATAGCTGCTAAGGTTCATGAGTTTTTAAGTAAGCAAAAATATGTAGGTTCTGTGCTTAGCTTGCAAAGTTTGCTAGAGCTTGGAAAAAGCATTAATGATGGTAAGACTTTAGATGATTTTGCTCTAGCGTTTTTGTATGAAAATTTAGATGAGAATTTTAAAAAGCAAGTTTTAACCCCTTTTGTTAGTGTAGAAAATAATGAGTTGCGATTTAGCGTGCGTATGCTAGATAGTGATCCAAATTTAAGACGCGATGCTTTTTTAAAACAGCTTGAAAAAGACCTAAAAGAACTTTTACAAAATGATAATGTAGAGGTTAAAATCAGTGGTATTATGCCTTTGTATAATAATATGCTTCAAAGTCTTTTTTCATCACAATTTGACACTTTAGTCTTTGTGGTGCTTGTGATTTTTGCTTTGTTTGTGGTGATTTTTAGAAGTTTTGTTTATGCTTTTGTGGCGATTTTGGCCAATCTCATACCTTTAGCTTTAGTGTTTGGCTTAATGGGTGTTTTAAATATACCACTTGATATTATGAGTATTACCATAGCTGCTATTTGTATAGGAATAGGAGTTGATGATATGATTCATTATATTCATCGTTTTAAAGAAGAATTAAAACATAAAAGCTTAGAAGAGGCTATAAAAGCTTCACATATAGGTATAGGAAGTGCGATTTATTATACTAGTGTTACGATTATTCTAGGTTTTTTAGTGATGATTAGCAGTAATTTTATCCCGACGATTTATTTTGGTTTGCTTACGGTTTTGGCTATGAGTTTGCTTTTATTTGGTTCGCTTTTTTTATTACCAAGTTTTATTTTAACTTATCATTATTTTAAAACAAAATTAAAATAAAGTAAAATCCAAATCACATAAACACCAAAAGCAATAAGCATATATTTTATAAATTGTTTCATCAATACTCCATTTTTTCTAATACCCTTAAGATATAAGTAGCAAACATTAGCGCTTGTGAGCGGTGTGAAATTTTTAATTTTACTTGCTCATCTAATTCACCTAAGGTTTTATCAAAACCTTTTGGGATAAATAAAGGATCATATCCAAAGCCATTATTACCTCTTGGAGTATCAATAGCAAGGCCATGCATATATCCATGCGTGCTAAAATGTCCATATTTTGAGCTTATGGCTATGGCTGCAGTGTAAAAAGCTTTGCTTTGATGTAGATTTTTTTCATGTAAAGCTTGGATGAGCTTGTTTCTATTGGCCTCATCAGTGCCTTCTTGAGAGTATCTTGCAGAAAAAATCCCTGGCGCATTGTCTAAAGCCTCTACGCTTATACCACTATCATCGCTTAAGGTGATAAATTCATTTTGTTTTTTGCCTAAAGCATTAAAAATAGCTTTAGATTTTATCAAAGCATTTTCTTTAAAACTCACACCATCTTCGATGATTTCAAAAGGGGTGATGATTTCATTTAAGGCATAAATTTCATAAGTAGTTAAAAATTTTTTGATTTCTTCTACTTTGTGTGCGTTAGAAGTTGCTAGAATGATTTTTAATTTTTTCTTCATAAATTACTCTTTTTGTTTTGACTTTAAAAAAAGTTTATCAAAATCATAGTAAAATTATCCTTTATAAGGAGAAAAGATGTTAAAAACCGTTTTACCTTTGTCTTTTATTGTAGGAACTAGATTTTTTGGATTATTTATAGTTTTGCCGGTTTTAAGTTTATATGCTTTAAATTTAAAAGGAGCCAATGAGTTTTTAGTAGGGCTTTTAGTAGGTGTGTATGCTCTAACTCAAATGGCATTGCAAGTTCCTTTTGGAATCATCTCAGATAAAATAGGGCGTAAAAAAACTATGCTAATAGGACTTGTGGTGTTTATCATAGGTTCTTTGGTATGTTCATATGCTGATGATATTTATACGATGATGTTTGGAAGGCTTTTACAAGGTGCAGGAGCCATAGGAGCAGTAGCTACTGCTATGATAAGTGATTTTATCAATGAAGAAAATCGCGGTAAGGCTATGGCTATCATGGGTTCATTTATAGGACTTTCTTTTGCAGCTTCTTTGGTGCTTTCTCCTTTAATGAGTGCTAAATTTGGACTTTCAAGTTTGTTTGATTTAAGTGCTATTTTGAGTTTAATTTGTATAGTGCTTTTATTTAGCGTTGTGCCAAAAGAGCATACAATAGTACATGAAAATACTAAAACCCCATTAAAAAAACTTTTAAAAGAAAAAAACTTAGCTTTGATGAATCTTACTAATTGTATGCAAAAAATGCTTATGAGTATTGCGTTTTTAAGTATTCCTTTGGTTTTAGTACATGAGTTTAATTACCCGAGTGAGAATTTATGGCATGTTTATGTTAGTTCTATGGTGCTTGGGTTTTTAGCTATGGGTTTATCGGGTTCTTTAGGAGAAAAAAGAGGCTTAAGTAAAGAGATATTGCTTTTAGGTGTGGCGTTTTTTATCATAGCTTATATTATATTTGCTTTTTCGCATAATGCTTTAGTGTTTATGGTGGGTGTTATAGTGTTTTTTATAGGATTTAATTTACATGAGCCTATTATGCAAAGCTGTGCGAGTAAATTTGCTAAGGTAAATGAAAAAGGCGCAGCTTTGGGTGTGTTTAATGCTTTTGGCTATTTTGGAAGCTTTTTAGGTGGTATTGTTGGAGGGTATTTTTTACACCATTTTAGTTTAGTTTCTCTTGCTTTTATTTTGATAGCTTTGTCTGTAATTTGGTTTGTATTGCTTTTGTTTTTACAAAGTCCAGCAGATTTTAAAAATGTCTATTTATCTTTAGAAAAAAAACATGATTTAAATAATATTAAAGGCATAAATGGAGTTTTAGATGTGTATAAAAACTCTAAATTTTTAGTGATTAAATACAATAAAAAACTTACAAGCGAAGAAGAAATTTTAGCGATTATTGAAAAATAATCGCTTTTATACAAAATGCTTTTCTTTTAAAATCACATATAATTTTAAAGTAGAAATAAAGAAAGTTAAAATAGCAGGTCCAAGGATAATACCCCAAAAGCCAAAACTTGAAATTCCTGCTATCATCGCAAAGAAAATTAAAAGTTCGTTAATTTGTGTTGGAATTTGAACAAGTTTTTCATTGATCCATTTAATGATGTAAGGCTTTACTAAAGTATCTGCGATAAAAGATATCATCACCACGCTATAAATGAAAATCACTAAAGCGCCACTTAGATTGTTATTTGCAAATTCATATAAAGAGACAGGCACATAAACTAAGGCCCCACCTACCACAGGGATTAAAGAGCTAAAGCAAAATAATATCCCCATTAAAATCGCATCATAACCATAAAATTTAGTAATAATAGCAAAAAGCACCCCTTGTAAAATGGCATTTAGCACCATAGAATAAAACACCACAGACATTACATTGCTCACTTCACTTAAAATGCCTTGAGTTTCTTCTTTTTTCATAGGCACTATGGTTTTGATATAGCCAATGAGTTGGGCTCCATAAAGATTAGCAAAGAAATAAAACACACAAATTAACACCATATCAGTTAGAAATTTAGTGCCAAATTTAGTTGCGCTTGAAAGATAGGTTAAAACATTTTTAGAGATAGAATTTAAGTCAATACTTGCTAGTGCTTCTTTGATTTTGGGTTCTATAAAACTTAAAGATTCGGGTAGGTGCAAAGAATAATTTTTAAAATATTCTATGGTATTGTGAAAATAGCTTATATCAAAACCTTTTGCAGCCTTTACTAGCTCTATAATGGCATATACAAAAGGGATAAAAAATAAAGCTAACATAAAAGCAGTAGTAGCTGCTGCAGCAACGACTTTTTTACCTTTGAAAATATTTAAGAATTTAACATTAACATTAGAAGTAGAAACAGCCATTAAACTTGCTATGGCTATATTCATCAAAAAAGGTTTAAATAAAAAAAGCACCCAAAATAAAATGATTAAAATAAAACTAATCAAGAAAAAATTACTACTTTTCATCAAATAAACCTTTGTTATATTTTAATTTTAAAACATCAAAGCTTTTTAAGCTTGCAATGCGACCTTTGGCTGTTCTTTCTATATAGCCATTTGCTAGTAAATATGGCTCTATCACATCTTCTATGGTATTTTCATCCTCACTTAATGCTGCAGCTATACTAGAAAGTCCTATAGGTTTTCTTTTAGCTTCAGTTAAAAGCTCTAAATACCGCAAATCCATCGCGTCAAAACCAAGCTCATTTACCCCTAAAGAATCAAGCGCTTCTTTAGCTCTTTTTTCGCTAATAATTTCTTCATCATTTACATCAGCAAAGTCTCTTACACGCTTAAGCAATCTTAATGCTATTCTTGGGGTTGAGCGACTGCGTTTGGCTATTTCTAAAGAAGCTTTTTTTTCACAAGTTTTATTAAGCTTTAGAGCTGCTTTTTCTAAAATAATAGCAAGCTCTTCATTTTTATAAAATTCCAAGCGAAATTGCATACCAAAGCGATCGCGTAAAGGATTACTTAGCATACCTGCTCTTGTAGTAGCACCTATTAAAGTAAATTTGGGCAAATCGATTTTGATTGTTTGTGCAGCAGGGCCACTACCGATGATGATATCAAGACGAAAATCCTCCATAGCAGGGTAAAGCACTTCTTCTATGGCAGGACTTAAGCGATGAATTTCATCGATAAATAAAATATCTCCTTCGCTAAGGTTAGTTAAAATCGCAGCTAAATCCCCGCTTTTTTCTATCATAGGCGCAGCAGTAGTTTTGATATTTGCATTCATTTCATATGAGATAATGTTTGCTAAAGTTGTCTTACCTAGTCCTGCAGGCCCACTAAAAAGGATATGATCTAGACATTCATTTCTTTTTTTAGCAGCTTTGATAAAAATTTCTAAATTTTTTTTAATGTTTTCTTGTCCTATGTAGCCGTCAAAATTTGAAGGTCTAAGGCTTGTTTCATAAGTTTCATCAGGGGAGAATTTTTCAATCTCTACGATTCTATCCATATTTTTTCCATTTTATTTTGTAAGAAATTTTAATTTTATCTAAAATTTGCTAAAATAAACATTTAAACTTAGATTACAGAAGTTTTTATGGGAATTTTAGAGCAATTAGAGTTAGATTACGAGCTTGAAGAAATCGAGCGTTTTTTGTATTTTTTTAGAAGTCTTTGTGATGTTTTAGAGCCTTTGATAGTAAAGCTAAGCAGTGATAGCTCAAAATACAAAGAAGCTTTAAAAGACTTAGAACAAAATATTCACAATGTAGTTTGGGCTGCTAAAAGATTAAATTTAGATGAGATTGCAAATTTTTGCACATTTTGTGAGGAAATTATGCAAGAAGCAGCTAAATTTGATGGGCCTGCTAGCGATGAATTTGTGGATTGGATGTTTTTAGTGGGTGAGCAGCTTGATAGATATTGCAGTGATTATGAAAAAAATGCTTCTTTTTTAAGTGTATTTAACCCTCAAATTGCAAATGTTCCTGATAAAATTTCTAAATAACGGGGACGACTTGGCTTCGACAGGAGTAGAGTGGCCTTGGTGGCATGTCGCTTTGAGCAAAGCGTATAAAGCTCAAATTAAAATTAAACGCAAACAACGTTAAATTTGCTCCTGCTTACGCTAAAGCTGCGTAAGTTCAGTTGAGCCTGAATTTTAAGTGATACTATCTAGCTTAGGATTTGGTCATTTTCGATAGTGTAGATTGAAATTTGACAAGTTTTGATTGAAGTTAAAGTCTTAGTCTAGCTTGAAATTTTGGAAGGTGAGTTTGGCTAGATGAAATTTTCACCTTTGCTAAGCATGTAGATGCCATGGTTGTTTTATTTTTGGACAGGGGTTCAATTCCCCTCGTCTCCACCAGTAATTAGTTTTTATTAACTAGTGCATCTCTTATATCTATGACAAGGTAAATCACAAAAAAGCTTAAAAATATCGCAACTAAAGATCCAATAAGTGTTACTAGACCTACTATAAATCCTAGAGTAAACATCAGCGCAATAGAATAAATAATCGCTATAATAAAGCTTAATGCAGCTGCTATATCTAGCAAAGTTCTACCAAATTTTATGATTAAATTTTTAATCATAATAACTCCTTAATTAATAATAATTTATTAATTATATCAAAATATATTTTTAATTAATATAAAATTGTAGAATTATTGAAGTTTAGATTTTCTTTGCAAGGCTATCCTTGCAAAGAATTTATACAAATAAAGAATTTACGCTTTCATTGTGATAAACTCTGCGTATTACCTCGCCAAAAATAGGTGCTACGCTTAGGACTTTGATTTTATCCATTTGTTGTTTTAAAGGTATAGTGTCAGTTACTACTAGCTCATCAAGCGCATCTTTGGCTATTCTTTCATAAGCTACGCCGCTAAGTACAGGGTGGGTACAGCAAGCTATAACTGACTTTGCACCTTTGTTTTTAAATACTTCAGCAGCTTTTACTATGGTTCCTGCTGTATCAATGATATCATCTACCAAAATAACTTCTTTATCTTTTACATCACCGATGACATTCATCACTTCGCTTTCATTAGCCTTTTCGCGTCTTTTATCTACTATAACTATATCAAGTCCTAAAGCTTTTGCTACGCTCCTAGCTCTTGCTATACCGCCTATATCAGGACTTGCAATGATAGGATTTTTATAGTTTTTATTTTTAATATAATCATTAAAAATAATACTCCCATAAAGATTATCTACAGGTATATCAAAAAAGCCTTGAATTTGTCCAGCATGTAAGTCTATGGTAGCTACTCTATCCACACCGGCTGATTCTATAAGATTTGCTACTAATTTTGCAGTAATAGGCACCCTAGGACTTGCTTTTCTATCTTGTCTAGCGTAACCAAAATAAGGGATGATAGCTGTGATAGAGCTTGCACTTGAGCGACGCAGAGCATCTGTCATGATTAAAAGTTCCATTAGATTATCATTTGTTGGAGCACAAGTACTTTGAATGATAAATACATCTTTACCACGCACGCTTTCATCTATTTGAATGCTAATTTCACCATCACTAAAACGTTTCACACCCGCATTGCTTAGAGGCAGTGAAAGGTATTTTGAGATTTTTTTAGCAAATTCCTCATTTGCTGAACCAGAAAATATTTTATATCCGCGCATATATAAGCCTTAGAAAGTTTTCTGTGATGATATAAAATTTTTTTTGAAAATACAATAAAACATATCAAAAGCCGTGCAATCTTTTTAAATCCGCATCAATAGGAAGTTTATTTCCGTCTTTATCTACACTTACATAAGTTACCACAGCTGAAGTTACATGCATGCAATATACACGGCCATAATCATTGGCTCTTTGGGTAACTACTTCTACTTCTACGGTGATAGAAGTATTACCTGCTTTGATGATTTTTGCATAGCAAGATACCAAATCACCTACGAAAATTGGTTCTTTAAAAATGATCTTATCCACTGCTACAGTTACTACTCTTTGCGGAGAAAGCTCCCTTGCTGCAATGGCTCCAGCTAGATCAATTTGTGACATGATCCAACCACCAAAGATATTACCAGCGGGGTTTGTATTGCTTGGCATAGCTATAACTCTTAGTTTAGGTTCTCCCATATCTTTCATACATTCTCCTTGTGTTTTGAAAAAAACATTATAATTAAGTTTTAAAAATAAAGAAAGGTAAAAAATGAATGATTTTAAGCAAATAGCAAAAATTGTGAAAAATAGGAAACAAAATATCAATAGTCTTTATAATATACTTCAAACTAATCAAAGTCATCCTTTGATAGATAGAGCTTTAGAACTAGCTAATCTTGAAAATGAAAAAAGCAATGTTTTGGCAATGTTGCGTCGTTTGGTGGATTTAAAAGAGGAAAATTTAGTCCAAGAACTTGAGAAAAAAGGTTTAAATGAAGAAGAAATTTCTCAAATAAAATATAAAGTTTTTTCTTTAGTAAGAGCCTTTTATGAAGTAGAACATCAAGATTTAATCGATGAGATTAAGAGTAAAAATTTACTTGATGAGTTTTATTTGGCTTTAGTTCAAGGTGTGCATAATATAGGCGTAGTTATGAATTCTTTTGAGCTTGTTTGGAGCAAGCAAATTTTAGATACAAATAATAAAATCTTAAAAGAACAATTTCCAAATTTAAGCGATGCTTTGGAGTTTTTAAAACAAAATGAGCTTTATCAGCTTAATCAAGATGGTGAAATTTGTGAAAGAAGCTATGGAGCTTTAGTTAAAATAGGAACACTTTGGAGATTTTTACCTTATGCAAAAGCTTTTGAAAATGAAGTTTTAAAGCTTGAATATGAATTTGATAAACTTTTAGAAAAACTAAGAAATTGTGTGCTAGATGATGAAAAAAATGCTTATATTGATTATATAGAAAAATTAAAATTTGCATTTTGTGAAAAAGATAATAATGAAGTAGTTAAAAAATGGCAAGAAGCAGAGCTTGCATGGATGGAAGTAAAATGTCCATTACAAATTGGCCATCCTTTAGAATACTATGAAGACTCTTATACGCATGCAGTAGCACTTGAGTGGGATATACGCTTAGAAGATGTGAGTGATTTTAATGGGAGCGAGTTTAAAGATAAAATCAAAGAAAGCTTTGCAATGGTGTATGCAAATTTAGATGAAGAAGATGAAGCTTTGTTTGATGAAGTGAATTTTAATCTTGAAAAAACTCAGCTTTATATTTGTATGCCTATGATTTTTTATGGAGCAGAGCTTAAGGGGCTTTTTTCTGCTCAAGTAGTGCCAAATGATGAGTATGTAAGCAATATAGCAGGTAAAAAGATCTTTGCTTTTTTAAATTATGTTTATGAAAATGCTAAAACCAAGCCTTTTATGAAGCTTTCTTCTATGGTATTTGAAAAAGAATTTTTAGATTATGGTAGAGAAATTTTATTTTACAATGAAAAATTATGGAAAAGAATTTATGAAGTTTCTACCATAGGTCATGAGTTTGGGCATATTTTCTTTGTGGCAAATGATAGCGAAAAGAAAATGAATGAAAGTGGTGTGTTTAAAAATATAGAAGAGTTTAAAGCTACTGCGGGCGGGCTTGTAAATTTCTTTTTACATGAAGAAGATGATTTAAAGCTTCCTGTATTTTATGAGCTTATTAAAAGGGCTATAGGATTAATTGCTTGGCAAAGAGTAGAGGAGGTTAAGCCTTATTATACAGAAGGTTTGATTCATTTGTCATTGTTGTTTAAATCAGGGGTGTTATCTTTTGCAAATGAGAAATTAAACATTAAATTTGATGAGGAAGCTTACGAGAGTTTTAAGGCTGTGTTTATGCAAAATTATTATAAGCTAGCAAGACATTATATGTTAAAAGAAGATGCTAAAAATTATTTAGATGAATTTTGTGTTTTAGAAGATGAGGTGTTTTTACCGCTTGATGAAGAGTGTAAGGAATTTGTAAAATACTACTATGAATTACACAAACTTTATGGCAATGAAATCGATGAAAGTGGAGAGTTTGAAAAATACTCTAATGCAAAATAAAATTTTATCAAGAAGAACTTAGCTTTCTTCTTGATATTTACTATTTTCTAATGCTTTTTCCATATCTTTTTGCGTTTTTAAAATAGCTTTACTAAAGCCATTTAGTACTGAAAATGGAGCAAATTGTGCCGCTCTTTTTTCTCTTGACATTGGTGGAAATTGTTTTGATTTTTGATATTTTATATCTATTATATCTTTATAATCATCATGCATTATGACCTCCTATTAAAGAAGTAATTTCTTTAGTCTCATCATCCAAGCTTGAAGCTTTTAAAATAGCTTTTTTACCAAATTTTTGCATGATTTGAAGTCTTGCTTTTTGGAGCTTTTCTTCTTTTTCAAGTTGATTTTTTTCTTGTGAAATTGCGTTAAAATCACTAAATAAATTTAATTCTTGGAAATTTTCTTGAGCTTTATCTGTGATATTATTTAAACTTAGGCTGATTTTTCTAATACTTAAGTTTTTATCACTGATTTTATAAAAAAGTTCTAAGGTTTTTTTGTTGATGATTTTTAAAGAATGGGTAAAATTTTCTAAATTCATACTTCCGTGAGCATTTTTAGGTATAGCTCTTCCGTAATTATCTTTAGTAATAGCTCCTTTATAAGAACTCAAAAAACTTGAATTTTCTAAATTGCTTTTATCATATTGTATATCTAGTGTGATATGGTTTGTTTTAAGGTTATTTTGTATAAGTTCAAGTACCAAATGATCTACAAGTTCTTTTAAAACCTTTATTGTTTGATTATTATCATATGCAAAAGGTAAAACTTTAGCCATGATTTTAGAGTGATTTTGTGATTTGTAATTTTTAATATCTTTCATTGTGCAAGTTTCAATACCCCATGCATGATCGATCAAAAGTTCAGCATTAACACCAAAGTGTTTATAAAGCAAGTCTTCATGTTTTAAAGAAAATCTTGCAAGATCTCCCATAGTATAAATGTTTAAATCTGCAAGTTTTAAGGCAATACCTTTACCTATACGCCAAAAATCTTTTAAAGGTTTATGCTGCCACAATTTATATCTATATAATTTTTCATCTAAAAAGGCTATAAGCAAGTCATTTTCATCTACTTTTTGTCTTTTAGCGAGTATATCCATAGCAATTTTAGCTAAGTATAAATTTGTGCCTATGCCTGCTGTTGCGGTGATTTTACTTGTGTGTGAAATATCAAGTAAAACCTTAGTAAGTAGCTCATAAGCTGATAGTTTGTATTTTTCAAGATAAGAACTAAGATCGATAAAAACTTCATCAATAGAGTATATATGAATATCTTTAGCATCAAAATACTTCAAATAAATGCTGTATATTTTTGTGCTAAATTCTATATAAGTAGCCATTCTGGGCTTAGCAATAATGTAGTCTAATTCTAAATTTAAATCATTTTCAAGTTCTAATATACTAAAACTTTTAGCTTTAAAGTGGTGTTTTTGAGCTTGTTTTAGTCTTTCTTGGTTGATTGAATGGATTTTTTGTTTAAACTCAAAAAGCCTTAACCTACCGGGTATATTGTAAGTTTTTAGCGCAGGTGAAACTGCTAGTATGATGGTTTTGTCCGTTCTTGTTTCATCTGCTACAATAAGATTAGTTGTTAAAGGATCTAAATTTCTTAAAACGCACTCAGCTGATGCATAAAAAGATTTCAAGTCAATAGAAGCGTAAATTTGCATAGTATGTGAAGCTTGCCTTTAGATTTATTAAGTTTTGATGGTATTAATTATAACAATAAAAATTACTAAAATAGATGAAATAAAATGAAATTTATAAGGTGGCGGACAGAGAGGGATTTGAACCCTCGAGACCCGTTAAGATCTGCACCCTTAGCAGGGGTGTGGTTTCAGCCACTCACCCATCTGTCCGTATTAAAAGGTAAAGTATATCTTATTGTTTATAAGATATACCTTAAATTTATACACTGAAATAAGCTATGATTAAAGTTATAATAAAACCAGCACCTAAAACTGCTATTTGTTTACCTCTATCTTTGCGTATAGCTATAATAGTGATTAAAAGTCCTGAAATATAAAGTATTATCATAGCAAGTGCAAAAGCTAACCCAAGTACAGAAAAGTACCACATACCTTTATCTTTATGAAGCAAAATCATATTTCCAAGCAAGCTTCTATCTTTTGTTGTAATTTTATAGTCATTCTCATCTAATTTTATAATACTTGCTATATAATTTATAGTCCCAAGTTCTATACCATCACCTTTTTTGTTGAGTTTTGGTTCCAAAGATGAAGGAATTTTTAAGTTGTTTTTCTTTAAAAAATCAATTAAAAATTCAGCTTCAGCACCCTCTTGAATAATAGCTTGAACTTTGTAATTTTGAATTTTAGCTCCACTTTCTCCATCAAAACCAGCTATATAAGCAAAACCTGTGATTGCATATAAAAATGCAAGTGGTAAGAAAAATAAACTAATGTAAATGTGAATTTGTCTGAATAATTTGTTTTTATTCATTTTTACTCCTTTTTGAAAAATAATAAAAAGTATATTGATAGAAAATGAAGTGAAAGTAAAATTAATATTTTTTAAATTTACGAGCTAGGGTAAAAAAACTACGAACAATCCCATAAAGCACATATAAACTAGCAATAATCAATGCACTTTCTAAAAAATACAGATAAAGCATAGAAAATAAAATTACTAAAAGGATTAACACCTTCAAAACATTTGCTCTTTTTAAATCGATTTTCTTAAAACTTGGATACCTTATGTTGCTTACCATTAAAAAGGCTAGAAGCATTTGGATACATATTATTATTAAAGAAAAATCATGTAAAAAATCATAATATAAATAAGCACTTACCCATAAAGCACTTACAACTGCTGCTGTTGGTATAGGTAGACCTATGAAAACCGATGGTTCATAAGTTCCTGTTGTGACATTAAATCTTGCCAAGCGTATAGCGCCAAAAACTACAAATAAACCAGCTATTAATGAGCCAAAACGACCATATTCATAACCTATGCTCATATAAAAAAGCATAGCAGGTGCTACACCAAAGGCTATTAAATCAGCTAGTGAGTCAAACTCAACTCCAAATTTAGAAGTAGAGTTGGTAGCTCTTGCAACGCGTCCATCTAAACCATCGCAAATTAATGATAAAATGATATAAATTAATGCTTTATCAAAGTTTTGATTAATAGAAGCAATCACTGAAATAATACCTAAAAATATGGAAGCGGCTGTAAAAAGATTAGGTAAAATATAAATTAGTTTAAAATTCATGGATTTAAATACCCTATTAATGTACCAATGCGTACTTTATCATTTTCATTTACGCAAATTCTAGTGTCTTTTGGAAGTAATAAACTCACACTGCCATCAAACATAAAACCTATATTTTGTCCATGGTTTAAATGATGGCCAAAATCATCAATATGAGCTTTTCTATTTAATGCTCCAAAAATAACGCGTAATGCCCATTGTTTGCTCTTGGAATTAGCTAAAAATAACATTCTTTCACCCATTAAATTTGTATTTTTCATAAATGGACATAAAAAAAGTCCATGCCTTATTCTAGTTTCTTCTATATTCATATCAAGCGGAGCTATGATATTTCCTTGGGAAAAAATATTATTGATAATTTGCACTTCTATACACTCGCCAAGTTCTTTATACGAGCTTGTTTTGATACATTTGATTTTTCCTTCTATGGGAGCTATAATGGTGTTTGGATCTGCTATATAATCAATTTTTTTAGCTCTAAAAAGATAAATAAAAAATATAAAAATACACCATAAAAGCCAAGAAAATCCCCATATAAATTGAAATATTGCAAAAACTATAGCTAGATCTATAAGCAAACTCCAACCAGTTTTTGCAATAAAATTTGTTTTCATTAGTCTTCCTTAGTAGCTTCTCGCTCTTTTTCTTCTAGGCGTGTTGGAAGATTATTTTCTTCTTCATAGTTTTTAATAATCTCTCTTACTTTGGTACCATCAATAGTTTCTTCTTCATAGAGTGCTTGCACCATCACCTCTATAGCACCGCTATAGGTTTTTAAAATTTCTTTTACGCCTGCATAGCGTTCATCCAATGTTTTCTTTACATACTCATCTAAATCTTGAGCCATTTTATCAGAATAATCTTTTACAGTTTGCCCGCCACTTAAGAAAGTATTTCTTTGCTTTTCAAGTACCATTAAGCCTGCAATTTCACTCATACCATACATAGAAATCATAGCTTTGATAATATCAGTTGCACGCTCAAGGTCATTGCTTGCACCTGTCGAAATTTCTTTAATGAAAATTTCTTCAGCCGCGCGTCCTCCTAAAAGCACATCAACTTCAGCTAAAAGTTCATGTTTTTGCATTAAAAATTTATTTTCTTCAGGGGTATTGAGTGTATATCCTAAAGCTGCTAAACCACGAGGAATAACAGAAACTTTACTTACTTTTTTAGCACCTTTTGTAGTTTCAGCTATTAAAGCATGGCCGCACTCATGATAAGTTACGATTTTTTTCTCTTTATCATTAATTCTGCGTGATTTTTTCTCAAGTCCTGCTATGGCTCTTTCTACTGCCTCTACTAAGTCTTTTTGCTCCACATGTTTTTTAGAATCCCTACCTGCAAGCAAAGCCGCTTCATTAATGATATTTGCCAAATCAGCACCCGCAAGACCTGCTGTTAATCTTGCAATATCTTCTACTTTTACTTCAGGTGAAATTTTAACATCTTTCATATGGACTTTTAAAATATCACATCTACCTTTAAAATCAGGCTTATCTACCAAAACTTGCCTATCAAAACGCCCCGGTCTAAGTAGTGCTGCATCAAGTACTTCAGGGCGATTTGTCGCTGCTAGAACAATTACTGGTGAGCTTTCGGTACCAAAACCATCCATTTCAGCTAGAAGTTGATTTAAAGTTTGCTCTCTTTCATCATTTCCGCCCATCATACCGCTTGCTGCACGTGATTTACCTATAGCATCGATTTCATCTATAAATACAATAGCTGGAGCTTCTTTTTTAGCATTTTCAAACAAATCTCTTACTCTAGAAGCACCAACTCCTACAAACATTTCTATAAAAGATGAACCTGATACGCTAAAAAATGGCACATCAGCTTCGCCTGCCACTGCTTTTGCAAGCAAAGTTTTACCTGTACCTGGAGGACCAACAAGCAAAAGTCCTTTTGGAATTTTTGCTCCAAGATTGATGTATCTTTCAGGATATTTTAGAAAATCAACAATTTCTTTAACTTCTTCTTTTGCTTCTTCAACACCTGCAACATCATTAAATTTAACCTTCGGTTTTTCTGAATTTACAAGTTTTTTAGAACTTCCTATACCAAGTATAGATCCACCCATATTTTTTTGCATACGAGAAGCTAAAAACATCCATATACCAAAGAAAATAAATACTGGCAAAACCCAAGAAAGTAAGATATCTATAAACCAATTGCTTTCATTAAAAGCACCATAGGAAACGCCTTTTGAGTCAAGTAAAGGAACAAAAGTAGCATCATTTGGAACTTTTTTGGTAATATATACCATATTTCCTGCTTTAGATACAGCTTTTATAGTAGTTTGACCTATATTAACTTGGGCAATTTGATTATTTTCAATTAAAGTTTTTAATTCAGAATAAGTAACTTTTTTAGTGTTTTCTCCGCCCATAATACCCATGCTACCATCATCTGAAAATCCTTTAAATAAAAGAATCATCACAATGGCAAAAATAGCAAAAATAAAAATGGGATTTTTGTTAAAAAAGTTATTATTGTTTTGATTATCTTTTAAATCATTTGGTTTTTTATTCATTATTGCAATTCCTTTTTATAAACTAAACTCAACCATTCTCCTTTGTGTTTGCATTCTAACAAAGTGAAATCTTTGAATTTATTTTTAATCCTTTCTTCATATTTATTTAATATACCAGATAAGATCAAAATTCCACCTTCTTTGGTTTTTTCTTTAAGATCTTTTTCTAGTATGATCAATATATCGGCAATGATATTTGCCACAACTATATCATATTTATGTAAGCTTTTATTAATAGAACCTACCCAAATATCATCAAAGCTAACTTGATTTAATTTTGCGTTTTCTTTACTTGCAACTATAGCTAATTCATCTGTATCGCAAGCTTGTACTTTGGCTCCAAGTTTTGCCATGATAATGCTTAAAATTCCACTTCCACAACCCACATCTAAGCAAAATTTGGAATTATCTGTATATTTTTGTAGAAATTCTATACAAGTATAAGTACTCTCATGATGTCCTGAGCCAAAAGCTAGAGCAGGATCTATAATGATATTAATTTTATCTTGTTTAGCTTCTTGCCAAGTGGTGTGAATATGGATATTATCGATCGTCAAAGCTTGTATACCTTTTTTATACTCTTCTATCCAATTTTTATTTTCTTTTTTTTCTAAGGTAGAGTGGAAATTAATATGAGTATTTAGTTTTTGACATAATTTTTGATGAAAATCATGCAAGGCTATTTTAATGAGTTCTATATCTTCTTCTGATCTTATATAAATACCATTGTTTTTTTCTTCTATAGCGTCTATCTCTAGAGAAAAGATAAGATCAAGGAATAAATCTAAATATTCCTTGTCTGTTTGAAAAAAAAGTTCGTAATAATGTGTTTGCATAAAAACTTATAATTAGCCTTCGTTTGTTCCTAAAACATCTTCAAGTTTTTCTTTTAACACTTGAGGAGTAAAAGGTTTTACAATATAGTTATTTACGCCTGCTTTTAAGGCGGTAATAACTTCTGCTTTACCACCTTCTGTAGTTACCATAATAATTGGCATATCAGCATATTTTTCTTCCGCTCTTACTTTTTTTACTAATTCCAAGCCATTCATTTCAGGCATATTCCAGTCAGTAATTAAAATTTTAATATCATCATTTTGTGAAAGTAAATCCCAAGCTTCAACTCCGTGTTCAGCTTCTAAAACATCCTTGTGGCCTAATCTTACAAGGGTATTTTTGATTATTCTTCTCATGGTAGAACTATCATCAACTACTAATAACTTCACTTTTTTTCCTTTATCTTGATGTAATTACATAAAACTGTAATTGTATCGTTTTTATTTTTATTAATCAATTAAAAGTTTATATTATATCATTTTAAAATAAAATTAGAATTTAATCACTCTCCGTTTTTATTGTGATTAAATTCAGGCACAATCTCCTTTAAAACTTTTGCAGGATCTGTGCTTTGGAGTAATTTTTCTATTTCTTGATTTAAAATTTTTAAATCTTTAAGATCACTAGTGGTAACAAATATACTTTCATATTGAGTTTTTAAATCATTTTCATGGATTAAAAGCTCTTCGTAAAGTTTTTCACCTTTTCTAAGTCCAGTGATTTTGATTTCTAACTTTTTATTAGAAAGTAAAAGCATTTTTTTAGCTAAATCCATGATTTTAACAGGCTCACCCATATCAAGTACAAATAATTCTCCACCTTTGGCAATAGCCGCAGCTTGTAAAACAAGTTGCACAGCCTCATCTACTAACATAAAATAACGCACTATATCAGGATGAGTAAGAGTAAGTGGCTCATTAGCTGCAATTTGAGCTTTAAATTTAGGTATTACACTTCCACTTGATCCTAAAACATTACCAAAACGCACACAAGCTACTTCAAAATTTTCACAACTTGAGCTTAATGTATAAAGTTCACAAATTCTTTTTGTGCAACCCATGATGTTAGTCGGTCTTACAGCCTTATCGGTGCTTATCATAACAAATTTAGCAACTTTATAAGCTTTTGCAAGATCGATTAAATTTTTAGTACCAATAATGTTATTTAAAATAGCTGAATGTGGATTTTGCTCACATAAAGGCACATGTTTGTAAGCTGCTGCATGTAAAATCAAATCTATGTTTTTTTCTTGTAAAAGTTTTTCTAACGCTTCTTTGTCTAATATACTCATCATAATAGGTTCGATTTTTTCTTTATGTAAGCTTAATTCTTCATTGATTTTATATAAATTATACTCACTATGATCAAGCATGATTAAGTGTTTTGCACCAAATTTAATGCATTGTTTGCAAAGTTCACTTCCTATAGTTCCACCAGCTCCACTAACTAAAACTACTTTATCTTTGATAAAATCAATCACGCAAGCATTATCCAAATCTTTTGGCTTACGCGCTAATAAATCTTCGATACTTATATCTCTTGCTTCATTTTGCGTAAAAGAAAAAAGCTTTATATCATTAATCCCATAAGCAATGAGTTCGTCAAAAAGCTTTTTTAATTCTTCTTGCTCAAGTTTTAAAGCAATGATAGCAGTATGAATTCCTTCAGCGGTATATTTTCTGATTGCTTCTTTTTCTTCAACTATAAATTTATCACAATAAGTACCTATTAAATTTTTACGCTCATCTACCACAGCTACAGGGAAAAGTCCTAAGCTCCCTTCTTTAGCTCCTTTTAATAAATGCAAAGCCTTTGAAGTGGCGCCAACTACTATACAAGGATGTTCTTCGTTGTATTTTGGCTTTCTAAAATCAACTATCATTCTTTTGCTTATACGCAAACTTCCAATTAGCATACAAGATAAAACAAAGTCTATTCCTATAACGCTTCTTGGAAAAGGATTAAAAAAATCATCATAAAAATAATAAATTGCTAAAAATACAAGCTCAGCCAAAGCTAAAGCGATGACTAATTTACGCGCTTCATTAAGGGAGAAAAATCTCCAAGCAACTTGATAAATTTTAAAAAAAGCTAGAAAAATGATTTTAAGTAAAATCAAAATCACAGCACTTTTAAACATACCTTCATAAAATTCACTTGGGATGTCTGCACTAAAGCGTAAAGAAAAAGACAAATAAATACTTATAACAAAAAGTAAAATATCAGCGCCTAGAAAAAATCCTAAGCGTTTGCTTTTATAATCCATCTTAGTCCTTTAAGGTGTTTAAGATTAAAGTAGAAACTTCCTCTACATCAGCTTTGCTCATAGTAGTTGCACTTGGAAGACAAATTCCATTACTAAAGAAAAACTCACTATTACCATTTAAGTAAGCATCGCAGCCTTTGTAAAGTTCTTGCAAATGCATTGGCTTCCAAAGTGGACGACTTTCGATTTTATTATCTTTTAAAACTTGTATGATTTTTAAAATTTTATCTTGAATTTGAACATTTTTATTTTCACATATACAATGTTTTTCATAAGTATTAAGTTTATTTAAATCAAAATCAAGTAAAGCAGTGCTTAACCAGCGATTTGACTTGGTATTTTCAAGCTCATCTAAAAAAGTAAAAGTTCCACTTAAAAATTCTTTATACCAGCTATAAATTTCACGCTTTTTACTCACTCTTTCTTCTAAAACTTCCATTTGAGCAGTACCGATTGCACCTAAGATATTGCTCATTCTATAATTATAGCCATATTCTTTATGCTCATAATGAAGGCAATTTTCTCTAGCTTGGGTGCTATAAAATCTTGCTTTTTCAAGATTAGTATGACTTTCACTCACAAGCATGCCACCACCACCTGTTGTGATGATTTTATTACCATTAAAAGAATATACTCCAAAATCCCCAAAAGTACCTAAAGCTTTATTTTTGTAAAAACTTCCCAAAGCTTCAGCAGCATCTTCGATTAAAAAAATCTCATTTTCTTTACAAATTTGGACAATCTCATCCATTTTAGAAGCATTACCATAAAGGTGTGTTAAAATGAGAGCTTTTGGCTTTTTAGGACTTTCTTTGATAGCTTTTTTTAATAAATTTACATCTAAATTATAAGTTTCATCACAATCAATAAATACAGGCGTAGCATTCATGTAAGAAATAGGTGCTACTGAAGCAATAAAGGTAAAACTTGAAGCTAGAACTATATCGCCTTCTTTGATGCCCAAAACTCTTAAAGCTAAATGAATAGCTGCAGTGGCTGCATTTAGAGCAAGTGCGTTAGAACTTTTTGTATAATCTTTAACACTTTGTTCTAAGGCATTAACAAATTCACCCAAAGGTGCTATATAATTACTTTCAAAAGCTTTGTGTATGTATTCTAATTCTTTTCCACTTATATGTGGTGCTGATAGAAAAAATCTCATTTTACCTCCTTTATTTTCTTGGCAGGAACTCCAGCATAAATGCCTTTAGAAGTTAAGTTTTTAACTACAACTGCTCCTGCTCCTAAAGTTATATCATCATTTAAACTTATACAAGGAATAACACTTGAATTAACTCCTAAAAAACAACGCTTTCCTATTTTTACATTTCCTGTTAGTTTAGCTCCAACGCTAATATGGCTAAACTCATCTACAAAACACTCATGCTCAATCACACAAGCAGTATTTAAAATCACACCTTTTGCAATACTAGCTTTAGCATTAACTACGACATTTGGCATGATTAAAATACCCTCATCATCTAAAAAAGCACTTGGGCTAATAATAGCACTTTTGTGTATCAAATTAACTAATCTAAATCCATCATCTTTTGCTTTTTTGAAAAGTTTTTCTCTAATAGAGTTTGCGCCAATAGCAATAAACATATCGTGTTTTTCTAAATTGGAGTGATATTTTAAGCCTTTATTATCATCTAAAAAGATGATTTTTTCATATCCTAAATTTCTAGCTACATCAGCACAGACTAAACCATGCCCACTAGAACCATATATATAAATACTTTTAGTTGTGTCCATTGAATTTATCCGTTGTAGCTACTCCTTCTTTATTAACCCCGCTTCTTTTTAAAACTTTAATAATGGTCATAAAAAAGATTTTAAGATCAAATAAAAAAGAGCAATTTTGCACATATTCTACATCATATTTAAATTTTTGCTCCCAAGAAATAGCATTGCGTCCATTAATCTGTGCCCAACCTGTAATGCCTGGTCTTACATCGTGGCGTTTTTTTTGCTCTTGATTGTATAAGGGCAAGTATTCTACAAGTAAAGGTCTTGGGCCTATGAAGCTCATATCGCCTTTTAATACATTAAAAAGCTGCGGTAATTCATCTAAACTCAAGCTTCTAACTAGCTTACCAAAAGGCTTTAAGCGTAATTCATCAGGAAGTAATTCTCCATTTTCATCGGTTTCATCACTCATAGTTTTAAATTTATAAATATAAAAAATTTTTTCATTTAATCCTGGTCTTGCTTGTTTAAAAAGCACACTTCCTTGAACGATTTTTAAAACAATACCTATAAGCACTATAAAGGGTAAAAAAATAATCAATAAAATCAAAGCCAAAAAAAAGTCAAAAACACGCTTTAAACCATTTTTATACATTTATAAAACCCCTATAAAAGTCAAGATATTTCAAAGCTATGATATTTTCATCATAATTTTGTGCTCTAAGAAAAGCATTTTGCGCTAAAGTATTTTTTAGTTTTTCATCTTCTAGTAAAACTGCGATTTTTTCAGCTAAATCCTTGCTATCTTTGCTTTTACAAATTAAACCGTCTATGGCATTATTCACTGCTTCAATGCAACCCTCAGCATCACTTACCACGCATGCTTTTTTACAAGCTTGTGCTTCTAAAACCGTTCTTGGATAGCCTTCTTTATAACTTGGTAAAACAAAAATATCGCATAAATTTAATAAATGTGCAATATCACTTCTTGCGCCAAGATAAAAAACATCATTTGAGTTTAAAAATTCTAATGGTGCACAAGATTTATTATCATCTCTTCCACCCACTAAAACAAAATTTGCCTTATCTTTTAAAATTTGGCTTGCTTCATAAAATTCTTTAATTCCTTTATGCCAAAGTGCTCTTGAAATCATTAAAACGATAGGTTTATCAGGCATATTGTGTTCTTTTAAAAAAGCTTGTTTTTCTTCTGTGCTAATTTTTAAAGGTAAAAATTGTTTTAAATTTAGCCCTACGGATTTTATGATTTTGATTTTTTCTTCTTTTAAGCCTAAATTTTTCATAAATAAAGCATTGCTTTCATTGACAAAAATAAAACCATTAGCAAGTTTAAAAGAAATTTTATAAAGTAAATTAATGCTCATTCTTACTAATTTGCTTTTAAAATCATCATCTATATAAAAACTTCCTAAGCCCTCAACTAAACCAAAAGTGTATTTAATGCCCGCCATTTTAGTTGCTATAATACCTGTTGTATTGCTTTTGTGAGCGCTTGTTTGTAAAAGATCTAAATTTAAACTTTTGAGTGTATTTTTTAAACTAAGTAGATTTTTAAAAACAATCAAAGGATTAACACTTGATCTAGCTAAATCATAAAAGCAAACCTTATAGCCTAGCTCTTGTAACTTAATAGCAAAATCATCTTTTGGAGTGATGATTATAACTTCATGATTATTTTTTTCTAAAGCTCTAATGAGTGCAAGACGAAAATAATACACACTCATTGCACTATGGGTTAAAATTCCTATTTTCATCTTTTTAGCCTATAAATTTTCGCTCTTGCATCATTAGTGACTTGCTCAAATAAATCTTGATCGTATTGATTTAATAAAAACATTTGTATGTAAGCACTATTATAAAGATTTTCATCTAAAATCACAAAGCTTTTATATTCTCTTAAAAAGAGTAAATAAATTTGAGCTTTTGAATCAATTTCATTGTAATAAAATTTGCCATTAGTGATGGATTCTATATCTACAAAAGCTTTTAAAGGTATAGTTGTACCTTCTAGTTTTAAAGCTCTAAAATCATTAATAATTTCTACTCCATTATCAAGCATAACAGAACCTGTTGTTTTATCTTGAGCTATGGCATTGGCTTGAGAGAAAAATAAACTTTTTTCTTGCTCTCCATTGTCAGGATTTGTATTTGCAAATTGTGCTACCACGGGCATGATACGCAACATTCTATAAGGCATGTAAATATATACATCTCTAGTTTTATTGGTATCAAATTTAAAATCTTTATCATTTAAACTTTCTAAAAAATCTTTAGCACTTGTTTGGTTATAATCTTTTACCATAGCTTTTAAAACATCAGGATAATTTTCTTTGAAAGATTTTTCAGTGTATTCTACGCTAAGTCTTGCCATATTAGCTGCTGGAATTTGTTCTTTGCTTAAGACAAAAGATGAGAAAAAATTATCTTTTCCTAGGTGTTTTCCACCATCGATTAAGGTTTTTACATCGCTATAATAGCGTATTGGATAACCATAATCCCACCAAGCAACGACATAATCTTCTCTTTGAGCTTTATTTTTTAAATCATTTAAAATACTAGCTTCATAAGAAGTAAAAACAGTAGAGGATTTATAATAATAAATATGCATTAGGGCAGGACTTATACTAAAAAATGCAATGAGTATGAGCAAGATATTTTTATTTTTCAGACTAAGTTTGATTTGTTTTTTTTCTAAAAAATTAAAAAAAGCATATAAAAAATACCCAAAACCCAAAGCCATCACAGGAACTGCATAAATGGTAAATCTAAGTCCAGCTCTTAAAGCCATAAAACCTAGTGCAAGCATAGGTAGAGCCAAAAGCATACTTTTGTGATCTTTGCAAAGTAAGATAAAACCTATAAAAGAAAGGATAAATACTAAAACACTAGAACTAATTCTTTGCATAAATACTTCAGGATCGATAGTATTTACTTCCATAATAGTTTCATTAACATTAAAATACATAAAGGCAGCATCTTTTAAATTTTGCACATCAGAAGCTTTGAAAACATAAAATTTAAGTTGATATAAAACAGGATCTAAACCACCACTTAAATGTAATATCAAAATGCTAATAAAAATCAAAGCCCAAATCATATAAAAATTAATTTTTTCTTCTTTAAAGGCAAAAATAGCAAATAACAATACAGTCAAAGCAAGTTTATATTGCCATGCTAGCATACTTAAAGCTATGATCATTAAAGCAATAGCTAGATAAAAAATCTTTTCTTTTCTATGAAATACTAAAGTATAAAGACCAAAAAGTCCTATCATGGCAAAATTTAAAGAATAACTTGATGGATACCACCACAAATAAATCATGATGAAAACCGGACTTAAAAGTAGGGTAAAAATGTCTTTATTAATAGTTAAGCGTATAAAGGTAAGCAAAATAAGCATTGGCAAAACTAACACTAGCATATCAGTATCATAATACCCACTCATAGTGCGGTTATAATAACTATTTGCAATGCTTCCAAGTAAGGCTGCTATAAAGCCATAGGTAGTGAGTTTATACTCTCTTGCGATTAATATAATAGGCACAACAATCAAAGAAGCAAAAAAAGTACTCATATATAAAATAATACTTTCAAAGCTAAAAGGCAAAATATTATAAAGCCAATAAGTCAAAGTAGAAAGTGAGCTTCCAAAATAAGATAAGTCATTAGGTTGGTGAAAACCTGCTATCATATCCCTTGCACCTTCTGCAAAAGCATAGCCATCATTAGTAGTAATCATAAGTTGATCATTAAAGAAAAACTCATAAAACTCACTTGCCCAAGCTGCCCAGTATAACCTACACAAAACACTAAAAGCAAAGGCTATAAGGATTAAAATACAGGTATATTTTATAGAATTATTATCAGTGAAATTTTGTTGCAGTTTCATTTTATGCCTTGTTGAAAAATTCAAATAATTGCTTTGCTATGCTAATTTTATCAAATTCTTTTGCACGCAAAAAAGCCTTTTGTCTATATGAAGCTTTTAATGCTTCATCATTGCACATTTTTTCTAAGCCTTCTTGCATGGCTTTTTCATCATCTACTTTTACTAAAAGTCCAAACTCATCATCTAAAAATAGCTCCCTTGCCCCACTTTTATGATCAGTGCAAAGTACGGCAGTATTACAAGCTAAGCACTCGATTAAAACATTGGAAAAGCCTTCAAAACTTGAAGCAAAAGCAAAAAAGTCACATTTACTCATGTATTTATAAGGATTTTTATCAAAACCTAGCAAAAAGACTTTGTCTTTTAAATTTAAAGTTTCTATTAAAGCTAAAAGCTCATCTTTTAAAATACCCTCGCCTAAAATGACTAATTTTAAATCAGTTTTAACTTTTGCATAAGCTCTTATAAGCATAGCATGATTTTTACCATGATCAAGCCTTCCAACACTTAATATAAAGGGATCTTTAAAGTCTATTTTTTCTTTAGATTTTTCTATAATGTTTTCTAAGTCTATGGCATTGTATAAAATATCGCATTTTTTAGCCTCTATATTGAAATTTTGTATTAAATCTTCTTTGTTTCCTATAGAATTTGCTAAGATTAAATCTGCTTTGTTATAAAGTTTTTTAATAAGAAATTTATTGATAAAAGAATTTAGATTATTATGTTTATAAATCACACTTGGAGTAGTACATTCATTGATAATAAGGGTTGATTTAAGTCCTAGGGATTTTGCCATTAAAGCAATATAATTAGGTCTATTTAATAATACAAATTGTAAATTGATTTTTAAATCTTCGCAAAGCTTTTTGTATTTCATAGCTAGCAAGGGTAGTTTTAAAAATTTAGCTAAATTACTTTCGCTTGGATTTGATTTTTCAAGGTAGTGGATATTAACTTCAGGAATATCATATGATATTTTATCATTCATTAAAATCAAATGTACTTCATATTTTAAATTTAATACAGGCAATAGCGTAGATACAACCCTTTCAGCACCACCGCTTCCTAAAGAATAAATAAAAATTGCTAGTTTTTTCATATTAAACCCTTACTTCTTTGATTAAATCAAGCCATTTTTGTGCTACATTGGCCACTTCATAATCTTTACATCGCTGCTGTGCATTAAGTGCTAGTGTTTTTCTTAAATTTTCATCTTGCATTAAAAGGGCGAGTTTCTCGCTTAAAGCTTTTTCATCATCTAAATCTACTAAAAATCCATCTTTTCCATCATCAATTAAATCTTTATGGCCGCTTGTGTATTTAGTGCTAATGCGTGCTACTTGATAATATAAACTTTCAAGCAAAACCGTTGGCAAGCCTTCTATGAAAGAGCAAAGGCAGATTATTTTTGCTTTTTTATAAAGCTCTTGTATATTTTCAACTTTACCTAAAAAATTAACCTTGATATTTAAATTCTTAGCTTCTTGTTCTAAATCTTGTCTTAATTCTCCATCGCCTGCTATGAAAAAGTTGTATTGTTTTTGTAAATTTGTATCTAGCCTTGCTATGGCTTTTAAAAACATAGAAGTATTTTTATTATGATCAAGTCTGCCTACGAAAATGACATTATTTTCTTTTTCTAAATTTTCTTTAACAGGGCTAAAATGACAAGGATTTGGCATATTGATAACTTTTTTAACAAAGTTTTCATAGTAATTTTTATCATCATTACTTAGCACGGTTAAAGCATTTGCATGAGGAAAACTTATACGGCGTAAAAACTTCCAAATTTTAGATTTTAAATAAGTATAAGAGCTATGTTCGCTAATGATTAAAGGTGTATTTAAACCTTTGTTTGCCCAAATGCAAGCAATATTAGTTGTATCTAAAAATGAGATAAAAACATCGCTTTTGTGGTCTTTAAGTGCTTGTTTTAAGGCTTTGAATTTTTTAATGCGTGAGGCTATTTTATTATAAAGAGTGGAAAAGTCAAACTGCTCTAGGGTAAAAAGTTTGATTTTTGGCTCAAGCTTGTAAAAAGAGTCTTCTTTGTGGAATTTAATAATATTTATTTCATGATTTTTACAAAGTTCATTAGCTAAAGTGACTAATACTCTTTCAGCACCGCCTGAATTTAAAGTAGCTATGATGAAAGTGATTTTCATACTTGTTCCTTTAAATGCCCATGTTTTACTTCAAATACTCTATCGCAACCTTGTATAGTTGAGAGCCTATGGGCTATGATGATGAGAGTTTTATCTTTTGAAATTTTATAGATTTCTTCCATGATTTTTGCTTCACTTTCTTGATCAAGAGCACTAGTTGCTTCATCTAAAACTAAAATTTCAGGTTGTTGATAAAGCGCTCTTGCTATGGCTATTCTTTGTCTTTGGCCTCCACTTAAAAACGAACCTGAATCACCTACCTTAGTATGCACTCCATCTTCAAGTGAATTTACAAAGCTTTCAAGATTAGCTTGTTTGATCACTTTGTGTAAAAGCGCTTCATCTACTTCTTCTCCAAAGCTAATATTTTTAGCAATAGAATCATTAAAAAGATAAATTTGTTGAGGTATGTAGCCAATTTTACTTCTAAAACTTTTTATATTGCTCTCATCAAGCTTAATTCCATCTACAAAAATAGCTCCATCGCTTGGTTTTAAAAGTCCTATGATAAGATCAACTAAAGTACTTTTACCACTTCCACTTTTACCTATAAAAGCGATTTTTTCATTTTTATTAAGCTCAAAATTTAAATTTTTAAATAAGTTTTTCTTACCCTTATAAGCAAAGAAAAGATTTTTTAAAACGATTTTTTCTTTAAATTCAATACTTTCATCGCCTAGCTTTTCTTCTTTTTCATTGAGCATGTTATAAATAATATCTAAAGAGTTTTTATAATATGTAATTTCATTATAACTTGTGATGATACGATTAGCACTTGGCATAAGCCTATAAAGAGCCACCACAAAAATAGTAATAGTTGCTAAGATAGATGAAATATCACTTTCATATCTTAAAACTAAATACACTACGATAAAACAAAGCATACAAAAACCTATACCTTCAAGGTAAATTCTAGGAATGCTTGACATGCTTTCATTGCTAATGTTTGCTTTGGCAAAAAGCCCACTTTGAATTTCATAAAGTTTTTGTGTGCTTTGTTCTTTGGTTTTGAGTTTGATGATTTTAAGGTTGTTTAAATTTGCATTTAAAATTTCAAAATAATTTTTCATCGCCTCTTCTCTAGCTATGGAAGCTTTTTTTACCAAGGGTGAGAGGATTTTAATCAAAATAAAAGCATTTAAAAGTAAAAAAGCACTTAAAGCTAGGGTGATTTTATAGTTGATAATTAGCAATAAAGTATAAAGTAAAAACACCACAAAGCTTTCACTTAGCATAAGTAAAAAAGCACTAATTAAAGTGCTTAAATGAAATACTTCTTGTGTGATGGTTTTTAAAAGTTCTGATTGATTTTTGTTAGTAAAATTTTCATATTCAAGGTGTAGGTATTTATCAAAAATACGACAAGCAAGGCTGTGGTAACGCCCTTTAGAAAAGCGCGCAAGCAAATGAAAATAAAAGGCATTTAAAAAGGCTCTAAAAATATAAAAGGCGATTAATATACAGCCAAAATAAGCAATAATCTTATAACTTGGTAAATTTAAATACTCATATACAGGTTGAAAATAGGAGCTTTTTTCTAAAAGCTCAAAATTACTCGCTACCGATACAAAGGGCATGATTAAAGAAATAGCAAAGCTTTCTATGAATCCTATAAAAATAGAAAAAATTAGCAAAGCAAATAAAAATTTCTTATCATGAGCATTGAGTATGAAAAAAAGTTTTTTTAACACTGTTTTTCCCACTCATAAGCACTTTTACAGATTAATTCTAAATTATCATATTTTGGTTTCCAATTAGTTAGGGTTTTGATTTTATCAGCATTTGAAATAAGCACAGAAGGATCTCCAGCTCTTTTTGGTGCAAGTTCTACTGTGAAATCCACCCCGCTTACTTTTTTCATAGTTTCAATAACTTCTTTTACGCTAAAGCCATGTCCATAGCCTACATTGAAAATATTACTTTCATTGTTTTCTAGGTATTCTAAAGCAGCTAAATGCGCACTTGAAATATCATCAACATGGATAAAATCTCTAATACAAGTGCCATCTTTAGTATTATAATCATCGCCAAAAATATAAAGCTTTTCTCTTTTTCCTGTGGCTACTTCAGCAGCAACCTTGATAAGTAAAGTAGCTTTTGGATAGCGTTGACCTATAGGATAACTCATGCAAGCACCTGCTACATTGAAGTATCTTAAAATGCAGTATTTAAATTCAGGATTAGCCATATTAGTATCTTGCAAGACTTTTTCGCTCATTAGTTTGCTTTGTCCATAAGGATTAATCGGTGCTAATGGACTTTGCTCATCTACGATAGGAGTTTGTGGCTCTCCATAAGTCGCTGCAGTTGAAGAAAAAATGAATTTTTTCACACCTGTTTCTAAACAAGTTTGGATTAGATTACTTGTGTTTGCGGTATTGTTCATATAATATTTTAAAGGATTTTCCATACTTTCAGGAACTTCAATACTAGCTGCAAAATGCACAATTGCATCAAATTTTTCTTCTTTGAAAAGTTTTTTAATCCCAGCATAATCGCTTAAATCTTGCTCAAAAAACTTAAAAGGTCTGATTTTAGAAAGTTCATCCAAACTTTTTTTACTGCCTTTTGAAAGATTATCCAATACACAAATTTCATGATTTGTTTCTAAAAATTGTTTTAAAGTATGAGAGCCTATGTATCCTGCGCCACCGGTGATTAAAATTTTCATTTTTATCCTTTTTGTGATATTTAATAATAGTTATTTTAATATACTTTTCTTAATTAATTTAAAACTTGCTCTTTTCTTTTTCTATGGCCTCTAAAAATGGCTTTTGATAGCTTTTATCGCTATGTTTTTGCAAAAGTTCTTCTTTGAAATTTTCTAAAATATTAAGATAATCTTCTTGGGTTAAATTACCTTTAATGAGTTCGTATTTTAAAAATAGCATATAGGTGTTTAACACATCACTTTCGCAGTATTCGTGAATTTTTTCTAATTTGTTTTGATAAAAAAGTTCTAATACTTCATTTCCATGCACATCATATTTTCCAGGAAGTCCTGCCATAGCACAAAGCGTGTCAAGTCTTAAGCCTTTTTGACCAAAACTTCCTAAAGATTCTAATAAATCACAATGTTTATTTTCTACAAATTTGCTTTTGTAGTTATTCCATTTATCGCTTGCGTCCAAATAAGCACTTGCGTTGATATTGTATTTTAATGCTCTTATAACAAGCAAAGGCATGTCATAGCTTTTACCATTAAAACTTACAAGGCGGGGTTGGTGTTTATCTATGAAGTTAAAAAACTCTTCTAGCATTTGCTTTTCATTTTCGCCTTTGATTTTATTGACTTTGATGAAATTTCCAAATTTATCTGCAATCACTGCACAAATGCTTACAACTTTATGAAAAGGCAGGGGTAAAAATTCACTTCCGCTTTCTTCTTTTTGTCTTTCTAAAGCTTGCCTGCTAATGCTTAAATCATTGCCATTAAAATCATAAAGATGTTTTATCAATTCTACATCAGGAATACTCTCACAATCAAAAACGCAAATATATTCTTGCATGATAAACCTTTTTTTAAAAAATCTTTGTTAAAATCATAACAGAAAATTTAAAAATAAAGTAGTATATGAAAATAGGTTTGGTTAAGTTATCCGCACTTGGAGATATCATCCATGCGGTAATTGTTTTGCAATTTATTAAAAAGCATTATCCTAAAGCGAGTATTGATTGGTTTGTAGATGCAAGATTTGCAGGATTATTGCAAGATCATCCAATGATTAATGAAGTATATGCCCTGCCTTTAAAAGATAGAAAATTCAAAGAAGTTTTTGCAATACTTTTTGAAGCCAGACAAAATAAATATGATGTTGTGATTGACTTGCAAGGTTTGATTAAATCTGCTTTAGTGAGTAAATTTTTATGTGCTAATACTTTTGGTTTTGATCAAGAAAGCATAAAAGAGGGCTTTGCGAGCAATTTTTATACGCATAAATTTGCGTGTAATTATGAAGAAAATATTATCGTGCGTAATCTTTCTTTGGTAGCTTATGTGCTAAATGAGCATTTTGATCATAGTGACATAGAGTTAAAACAAAGTTGTTTTAGCGTAGATGATGAGTTAAAAGAAGAGCTAGAGCAAAGACTTTCTTTAAGTGAAAGTGCGCCAAATATACTCATACATGTAGGCTCATCTATGCCTAATAAAATTTACCCAAAAGAGCGTTTGATACTACTTTGTAGAATGCTTTTAGAGTATTTTACTAGTGCAAAAATCATGCTTGGTTGGGGCAATGTTAATGAGTTTAATTTTGCTAAAGATATAGTTTTAAATTTAAAACATTTGAAAATAGAACTTGCGCCAAAATTAAGCTTAAGTGAGCTTTGTGCTTTAACTAAGGCAAGCGATCTAGTCATCGGAAATGATAGCGGGCCTACTCATTTAGCTTTTGCACTAAATAAGCCTTCTATAACGATTTTTGGTGCTACTCCTAGTCAAAGAAATGCTTATGAAACAAATATCAACAAAACAATCAATGCAGGTAAAAAAATACTGCATTCAAAGCATATCGATAAGAGTGATTTTTGCATACAAAATATCGATGAAAAAGATATTTTTAAACTTGCTTGTGAGCTTTTAGAAAAATGATAAATTATGTATATCTAAGCCTTTTTTATATATTAAAAGCCCTTGTGAAGATTTTACCTTCAAAGCTTTTAAACTCTTTTGCAAATTTGGTTGCTTTGATCACTTATAGGCTTAATCACAAACACCGCAAAATCATTGACATAAACTTAAAAATTTGTTTTCCTGAAAAAGATCAAAAATGGCGTGATGAAACTAGCCTTAATATCTATAAAAATTTTGCTAAATTTGGGATTGATTTTATCAAAAATCAAAATGCAAGCAAAGAAGAAATCATCAATAAAATTTGCTTTGATGATGAGGAGCAAATTTTAAATATAATGCAAAGTAAAAGACCCTTGATTGTAACTACGGCTCATTATGGTAACTGGGAGCTTTTGGCTTTGTCTTTTGGGGCTAAATTTCAAGGAATTTCCATAGTTGGAAGAGCACTTGATAGCGTGATAATGGATAAAATTTTAAGTAAAAATCGCACGCAATTTAATATAGAGCTTATAGAAAAAAAGGGCGGGCTTAGAAAAATGCTAAAAGCCTTAAAAGAAGGTAGATCGCTTGGAATTTTAACCGATCAAGATGCAGTGGATAGTGAAAGTGTAAAAATACAATATTTTAACCAAGAAGTAAATTTCATAGCAGGTGCAAGTGTACTTGCTAAAAAAACAAATGCTATGATTTTACCTTGTTTTGTGTATCAAAAAGATGAGAAATTTTTTGTAAAAACTTTTAAGGCTTTAGATGCAAGCAAGGCAAGTATAGAAGAGCTTACTAAGTATCAAGCAAAGTGTTGTGAAGAGATGATTAAATTTAAACCTGATGAGTATTTTTTCTTTCATAAGAGATTTAAAAGATACAATCATGAATTATATTTATAGGATATAAAATGGATTTAAAACAAATTAGTGTGATAATGATTGTTAAAAATGCTCAAAAAACTTTAAAAGCTTGCTTGGAATCTTTGCAAGAATTTGGCGAGATCGTTTTAATAGAAAATGATAGCAATGATGATACTTTAAAAATTGCTTATGAGTTTAGTAAAAATTATAAAAATATCAAGATTTATCAGCATAAATTTATAGGTTTTGGACCTTTAAAAAATTTAGCCATAAGTTATGCTAGCAATGATTGGATTTTTAATATTGACGCAGATGAGCTTGCTAAGAAAGAATTTTTACAAGAATTAGGGCAAATTGAGCCTAATAAAGAAGATATCATAGCTTTACCAAGAGAAAATTTATACAATGGAGAGTGGATTAAAGCTTGTGGGTGGTGGCCTGATCATGTAATGCGGGTGTTTAATAAAACCCATACTAGTTTTAATAAAAATTTAGTGCATGAGAGTTTAATTTTACATGAAGATAGCAAAAAGATTAAGTTGCAAAATGGTTTGAGGCATTTTGCGTTTGATGATATCGATAGTTTGTTAGATAAGCTTCAAAAATATTCTAAGCTTTGGGCTTTGCAAAATTTACATAAAGAAAGTAGTGTTTGCAAGGCTTTGCTAAGAGGAATTTGGACTTTTTTTAGAAATTATGTTTTGAAAAAAGGGATTTTTTATGGCTATAAAGGCTTTATCATAAGTACTTGCAATGGTCTTGGAGCTTTTTTTAAATATATGAAATTGCATGAGTTAAAAAAACAAAAGCCAAAAACTTGTGCTTTGATTATTACTACTTATAATCAAAAAGAAAGGCTTGCTTTGGTGCTTGATAGCGTTAAAAACTTAGAGCCTTTACCAGATGAGGTTTTAATAGCTGATGATGGAAGCAGGGAAGATACGGCTAAACTTATACAAGCTTATCAGAAAGATTTTCCATGTAAGTTAGAGCATATTTGGCAAAAAGATGAGGGATTTCGTGCTGCGGCAAGTCGCAATAAGGCAATTAATGCTTCTAATAGCGAATATATTGTTTTAATTGATGGTGATATGATTTTAGAAAAAAACTTCATTAGCGATCATTTAAAATTTGCTAGTTTAAAGACTATCTTGCAAGGTTCAAGAACTATTTTAAATGAAAAAGAAAGCAAAGAACTTTTAAGCAAAAATGATTTTAGTTTGGCATTTGACAAAAAAGGTTTTAAAAATCAAAGAAATATTTTTTTAGCTAAATGTATATATAAATTTTCAAAATTAACTAAGAATTTTTTTAAAAAATCACAACTTGTTAAAGGTAGTAAAACTTGTAATATGAGCTTTTATAAAAGTGATTTTGAAGCCATTGAGGGATTTAATGAAAAATTTATAGGTTGGGGTAGGGAAGATAGTGAGTTTGTAGCTAGATTTTTATTTAATAATGGAGTGTTTAAAAGGCTTAAATTTAATGCCCTAGCTTATCATATTTACCATGAAGAAAATAGTAAAAATATGCTTGTAATCAATCATCAAATTTATCTTGAAACTATAAAAAATAAAAAAACAACTTGGAGATAAGGCATGAAAACCGTAGGCGTAGTAATCCCCATATACAATGTAGAAAAATATCTAAAAGAATGTTTAGATAGTGTAATCAATCAAACCTATACTAACTTAGAAATCATACTCGTAAATGATGGTAGTACAGATGAAAACTCACTCAATATTGCAAAAGAATATACTCTAAAAGATAAAAGAATAACTCTTTTTGATAAAAAAAATGGTGGACAAAGTAGTGCTAAAAATGTTGGAATTGAATTTTTATCAAATGATTATAAAATAATTTTTTTAAAAGAAGAGGAGCAACTATATATTTTTAGTATTTCTAATGCAAATCCCTATGGTATTTCAAGAATTTATAAAAACAAGCAAAATGATAAATTATTAAAAATTCCAGAGATTGATTATATTATATTTTTAGATTCAGATAATTTTTGGGAGTTAAATACCATAGAAGAATGTGTTTTAAGAATGAATAATGTTGATGTTTTATGGTTTGATTATATGTGTATTTATGAAGAAGGAATAAAAGATAAAGGCCAAAAAACAAAAATGGAAATATTTAATTATACTAAAGAGTGTATTATTACTTCAAGAGAGTATGCTAAGCAAGCTTTAAAAGTAGGTTCAAGGGATGTTGCTTTTGGTGTAATGGGAATGATAAATTTTAACTTTTTAAAAAAGATAAAATTAAAATTTATAAATAAAATCATTAATGAAGATGTGCATTTTGGCCTGATTTTATTTGCAAGTGCTAAATCTATATATGTTTTTCCAAAAAAAATGTATTTATGTCGATTAAGAGCCAATAGTGTTTCTAATCATGATAAAAAAGTTACAAAAGCAAATATAGCTGGCTATTTTAAAGATATATATGATGTTTTTGAACAAGATCCTAAAAAAACAAAAGACTATCTTAAGGCTGCAAGTCGGATTGTAATGGTTTTGGAATTCATAGAATTTTTTAAAAATAATTATGGAGAGAATATTGAAGCAATGAAAAAAGTATTTTTGCCTTTTTATGCAAAAAAAGCTTTAATGATCAAAAAATTCAAAAAAGATCCTTTAAATTTAAAGGAAAAATTGCCCATTATCACACCATATGTTGAGACAAGAATTCCTTATGATATTTGGAAAATTTGGCAAAAAATCAAAAGGATTTTTAAAGCTTAAATTTTCCAATCATTTATCGCTTCAACGACCTGTTTGATTTCATCTTGTGTCATCACAGGTGAAATTGGTAGTGATAATACTTCATTGTGAATTTGTTCAGTTATGGGTAATGAAAGATTATTGAAATCTTTATAGCATTCTTGTTTATGCGGTGGTATAGGGTAGTGGATAATTGTTTGTATATTGTTTTCATTAAGGTATTTTTGAAGTTTATCTCTAAAATTGGTTCTTATGACAAATAAATGCCATACATGATCGATGTCTATTTTAGGTAATACGATATTTTCATTTCTTATATTTTTCATGTAATAATCAGCTATTTCTTTTCTTTTTTGATTGTCACTATCTAGGTATTTTAATTTAATATCTAAAATCCCAGCTTGTAATTCATCAAGTCTTGAGTTTAAACCCGCATATAAGTTTTCATATTTTTTATGAGAACCATAGTTTGCTAAAGCTCGTATTTTACTAGCTAGTAAATCATCATTTGTTGTAATGCAACCCGCATCACCCAAAGCACCTAAATTTTTCCCAGGGTAAAATGAAAACCCAGCAGCATCACCCAAACTACCAACTTTTTTTTCTTTAAAATTTGCTCCATGAGCTTGTGCACAGTCTTCTATGATTTTAAGATTATATTTTTTTGCTAGAGTATATATTGGCTTCATATCACAAACTTGCCCATAAAGATGAACTACCATGATAGCTTTTGTTTTGTTTGTAATTTTATCTTCGATTGATTTTGCATTTATATTATAAGTATTTATATCAGGTTCTATTAAAACCGGCTTGCAAAGATTATCAGTTATAGCTAATATAGAAGCAATATAAGTATTTGCAGGAACTATGATTTCATCATCTTTGTTAAATTCATAGGCTTTGATGATAATTCTTAATGCATCAAGACCATTTGCAACACCTATGCAGTGTTTTACACCGCAATATTTTGCAAAATTTGTTTCAAAATTTACACATTGCTTTCCTAATATATACCAGCCACTATTAATAACTTCATTTATTTTATCTTTTATTTCATCTTCAAATCTTGCATTAATTTTGTGTAAATCTAAAAAACTAATCATATTATAATCCTAGCAATAAAATACATATAAACATCAAGGTAATTATACTTGAAAATATAAGAGAATAATTAAAAAGCTTTTTATATTTTCTATATTTTTTCTCTACTCTATCATCATCACATAAAATAGATAAGGATAGTAAATCTTTAAAGGTAAAATTATACTTTTCTAAAAGAATTTTAACATTGTTTTTGTCGTTATAAAAATGTATTATTTTATGATAACCCCAATATTTTCTAGTTTTTTCTTGAGATTCTATCGCCATTCTTCCAAGAAAAAATTCTATGGTATTTTCAAAAGGCTCGATTTTTAATTTTTTAATTTCATCTTTGAAAATTTCTTTTAAAAATTCTATATCTTGAATTTTTAAAAATGAATCCATTAAAAGTTCTATTTCTAAATTTTCTCTAGCTTTTGTGGAAGCATTAGGCGTGCTTATATTTGCTTCATTAGCTCGAATTCTATATTTTACTAAGGTTTCTTTTGAAAAATGGATTTTAGCTTTTTGAGTAAGTAAGCTTATGTGTATTTGAGTATCTTGGTGATTGCATAGTGCATTTGGTAAAGGATAGATTTTTTTAAATACCTCTTTTTTTACAGCCATTCCGGGAGAGAAAAAACAATTCCCTTTAAAAAATAAATGCCTCAAAGCTTCAAGATTTGATCTTTGAGTGATAAAGCTTTTTGAAATTTCTATATTTTCATCGTTTATAACACTCATACTAGGATATATTACATTTACTTCTAAAGAGTTAAAAATTTGATAAATCTTTTCCAAAGCATTTTTTTCCAGCATATCATCACTTGCGCAAAATACTATGTAATCTCCACTTGAATTTTCAAAAGCAGTATTTAAAGCCCCATTTATACCTTGGTTAAAATCATGCTTTATGAGTTTTATTCTTGGATCTTGAAATTTTTGAATTTCTTTTACACTGTTATCACTTGAGTAATCATCTACTATAATAAGTTCGAAATTCTCAAAGTCTTGCTCTAAAATGCTTTGTATAAAATATTTAATATATTTTTCATGATTAAAACAAGGGGTTAAAATAGAAATTTTCATCTTTATCCTATATTGTGTTTTTGTACTATAATTTTAAATCCATCAATACCTGAAATTATAAAATACTCTTTAAATTCTTCAAATATATTATATCCTATAAATTCATTGGTTAGCGTTGATTTGATAATTTTTGTTTTGCTTATGATTGGAAGTTGATATTCTTTAAAAATAAAAGCTCTAATTTGATTGTGTATTTCAAAGCTTGTTTTTTTAAAATTAATCTTATGATTTGTATTTATATCTTGTCTTGAAAAATAACTCGAACCTATACTGTTTTGTTTAAAATTTTCATAAGTATTGTTTATTATTTTTTGAATATTTTTTTTAAAAAGGTACTCTCCGTAATTTAAATAATTAAAATAAAGATCTCTTGCTGTATCGTTAATATTTATCGGAAAAAGATATTGATCTATTATATCTCCTGTATCAATTCCATTATCTATACAATGCAATGTAACTCCAGATTCTGTTTCATTATTTAAAATAGGTGTGATAGAAGTAAAAACACCTTTATATTTAGGAAGGGCAGAAAAATGTATATTGAATAATTTATCTGATTTAAATTTTTCAACTTTGACTATTCGATCAAATTCTAATGAAAAAAATATTATTTGCTCCAAATTATATGCTTCTTCTAGAGTTATAATTTTTACATTATTATTAAGAGCATAATTTAATAGTGATTTTTGCCATGAATTAACACCAAAATCATTTTTATTTGGAATGATTGCAACTTGATTTGGTTTAAAATGGTTTTTTAGAATATATTCTAGCGAATTAACCGCTATATCATTTTTTCCTGCTATACATAATTTAATCATTTGTATAGCTTTTTAAGATAATTAATTGATTTTGCAATAATACTTTGCATTTGCTGGAATATTTTTGGTAACGATAGCCCCCCCCCCAATCATAGCATTCTCTCCTATAGTAATTCCAGGTAAAATAGTAGCATTTGCTCCAATGCTAGCACCTTTTTTAATAATAGTTTTTAAAAATTCTTTAGGGTATTGCTTTGATTTTGGATATTTATCATTGCAAAATGTCACATTAGGCCCTATAAAGACATTATCTTCTATTTCTATACCATCCCAAATTTGTACACCACATTTTATGGTAACATTATTACCAATTCTTACATCATTTTCTATAAAACAATGTGAACATATATTGCAATTATCCCCAATAATGGCGTTTGGTAAAATTACACAAAACTGCCATATATTTGTATTAACTCCTATACTTTTACTTTGCACATCTGATAGAGAATGTATCACTTTATAACCTTTAAAAATTTATCATAATTTCTTATATATTCTTTTTCATTATAAAAATCACTTGCTAGTACAAGCATTTTTGCCCCATAAGAAAAATTTTTCATCTCTCTCCATATGTTTTTACCTATGTAAAGCCCTATATCAGGACGATTTAAGATTATATTTTGAGATATTTTACCATCATTTAATATAATCTCACATGATCCATCTATCATAATTAAAACTTGTTCTAAGTTTGTATGAGCATGAGCTCCTCTTGGAAATTCTGGCTTTGTATCAAAAATATAATATATTCTTTTTATTTCAAAAGGAATATTTTTTAAATTTTCAAGTGCTATTAAAGAACCTCTTTTGTCAGTAATAGCTGAAAAATTTAAAATTTTATATTTTTCTTTCATGCTACATTTAGGATAGCATATTCATATCCCCCCCCCTCCGTATTTTTAGCTTTGCAAAATTCATCATAATTATAAATATATTCATTTTTATCATAGTAAGTATTAGCTAGTACTAGTAAAATACAGTCTTTTGAAAAATCATACATTTGTTTCCATAACATTTTATCTAAAAATAACCCTTGTTTTGGATTATTTAGCAAAAAAATTTCTTTTTTATTACCATCATCAATTTTTATCTTACACTCTCCTTTTAGAGCAATAAAAAAGAATTGAGAATTTATGTTTGCATGATCACCTCTGATAGTATTTTTTGGAATATCAAAAATATAAAAAATTCTTTTTATTTCAAAAGGGCAGTTGATATTTTTTTCGCATGCTATTAATGTTGATTTTTTATCATCAAAATAATTTAAGTTTATAAGTTTATATTTCATATGTTTTAATCCTCTTGAGAGATCATTCTGATTAATTTAGCCGGATTGCCACCTATTAAAGAATTATCTTTAAATGATTTGGTAACTACACTTGAGTTTGCAATTACACACCCTTTTCCTAGTGTAACCCCTTTTAGTATTGTCACATTATTTCCTATAAAACAATCATCACCGATTACAATATCTGCGCTTAAAATTTTTTCTGGATTATTACGATTGTTAATAGTAATACCATGAAAATCTGAATTAATTGCCGAGAAGTTTGTTCCTATTAAACATCTCTTGCCAATAATAATTTTATGTTTATAAGAAATTAAACTAAAGTTATTATTAAGATATGTATCTTTTTTAATGGTGCATGAGCCTAGATCTCTTACATCTATATGGTTATAGCAAGAATAAAAATATGGTGATGGAAAATATCCCAAATTAACATTTTTTTCTATATTAATTTGTCCCATATTGGAACTTTGAAATAACGTTGGAGAATTTATTTTAAATTTACCCTTTATATATATATTTGATAAAATATATCGATAGAATAATATTCGACATTTTTGATAAAACTTACCAATAAAGGTCATTTAATATCCTTATATTTTTGTATATACCATTTTATAGTTTTTTCCAAGCCACTCTCAAAACTTTCTTTTGGTTTCCATTGTAAAGTATTTTTAAGCTTGCTTGAATCTATAGCATATCTTCTATCATGCCCAGCTCTATCTTTTACAAAAGAAATTTGTTCTTTATATGAGTGTTGTTTTGGTAAAATTGTATCTAAAAATGAGCAAATTTTATAAGCTATGTCTATATTTTGCCATTCTTCATTTCCGCCTATATTGAATGTATCAAAAAAAGTATCTTTAGAATTTTCTAAAGCATAGTGTAAAATTTGCTCTATAGCTTCACAATGATCTTGTACAAAAAGCCAATCTCGGATATTTTTACCATCTCCATATATTGGGATAGAGTTGTCATTTAATGCGTTTCTTATGATGGTTGGTATGAGTTTTTCATCGTGTTGATTTGGGCCATAGTTGTTAGAACAATTTGAGATTATAGTGTTTAATCCATAAGTGTGATGATAGCTTCTTACGAGCATATCTGAACTTGCTTTAGAAGCAGAATAAGGCGAATTTGGAGCATATGGTGTTTTTTCTGTAAAATAACCATCTTCCCCAAGACTTCCAAAAACCTCATCTGTGCTAATATGATAAAAAAGAGTTTTATTAAATTTTGGATTTTTCACAAATGGCTCTAAAAACCAATGTTTATAGGCATTGTGTAAAAGATTAAAAGTTCCATTGATATTGGTTTTTATAAAAATATCAGGATTTTGTATGGAATTATCTACATGTGATTCTGCTGCAAAATGAATAACTATATTAATAGAATGTTTTTGAAAAATATCACGGACTAGATGTTGATCGCAAATATCTCCCTTGTAAAAAGTATAGTTAGGATGATTACTACTTGCTTGAAGGTTTTGTAAATTTGCCGCGTAAGTTAGTAAATCAAGATTGATGATTTTATCTTTTGGGTGATGTTGTAAATGATGATTTATAAAATTACTCCCTATAAAACCCGCTCCTCCGGTAATTAAGATATTATTCATTTAAAAACCTTGTAAAATTTTTTGAAGATAGTTTCCATATCCACTTTTTTCTAATAATTTAGCTCGTTTTAAAAGCTTAGCCTCATCAATCCACCTATTTCTAAAGGCTATTTCTTCTAAGCAGGCTATTTTATAACCTTGTCTTAATTCTATTGTTTGCACAAAAGAGCTTGCTTCTATGAGACTATCGTGTGTTCCGGTATCAACCCAAGCAAAACCCCTTCCTAGAATTTGGGATTTTAGTTTTTTTAGTTTTAAATACTCTATATTTACATCAGTTATCTCTAGCTCGCCTCTTTGACTTGGTTTGATATTTTTAGCTATGTCTATAGCCTGATTATCATAAAAATATAATCCTGTAACAGCATAGTTGCTCTTAGGATGCCGAGGTTTTTCTTCTATGCTTAAAACTTCTCCATTTTTAGAAATTTCTGCCACCCCAAAACGCTCTGGATCTTTTACATGATATGAAAATATACTTGCATAATGATTTTTTGCATCTTCTTTTGCGGTTTTAAGTATATCTGTAAAACCTTGTCCATAGAAGATATTATCTCCTAAAATTAAAGCTATGTCATCATTTTTTATAAAATCACTAGCAAGTATTAAGCCTTGTGCTAATCCTTCAGGTTTTTCTTGAATACAATAGGATATATCCATCCCAAGCCATGATCCATCTTGAAAAAGTTCTTGAAATTTTACTATGTCTTTTGGTGTAGATATAATTAAAACTTCTTGAATTTGAGCAAGCATTAACACCGAAAGTGGATAATAAATCATGGGTTTATCATAGATTGGAAGTAATTGTTTACATAAAGTTAAAGTACTAGGATATAGTCTTGTTCCAGAGCCACCTGCTAAAATAATACCTTTCATTTTTTCCTCTAATTGATAATAAATTTTGCAAGTAATTTTTGTCTTAAAATATAGTATAGTTTTAGTATTAGCTTATATCTAAACTTTATTTTTAATGGCTTTGTAGTTTGCGTATCTTCTTCGGTTTGCCAATTTATCATGATTATATTATCTATAGATTTATATTGTGGTATATTTTTTGGAGTTATAAAAATACTATTAGAATCAGCAAGTAATTTTGCCATTAACCCCATGCCGCCATGTGACCCTACGATGATTTTGCATTTTGATAAAAGATAAAGATCTAAATACCCATTTTCAGGAGTACTAATGTCACATAATGTATAATTTTGCTTGATGTATGGAATTAAATTATCTTGCACCCATTGTTTATCATCACTAAATAAAAATAATTTTAAATTTGGTTTGAGTTTATTTGCTAAATCAATGGTTTTTAAGAAGTACTCAATGCTTGTAGGTTTACCATAAACTATATGCTCTTGACTAAGATCACCTCTTCTTATATGAATTCCACAACTTGGAGAATTTTCAATTTCATTTGCTAAAGTTGCAAATTCTTTATTTGATGATAGGTCTATAGGATTGAAATATTTTTTTAGATTATTATAAATACAAGTCGTATTAGCTTGTCTACCAAGTGTTAGATTGTAACCATCTATATACATTGGTGGTTTAAATTCTAAAGCGCGTTCATCATTTACTTTATATTTTTTCTTAAAAGTGTGAATTTCTTCTTTTGTTGCTATGTCGATTTTTAAATCAGGAAAAATTTTTGGCAAATCCCAATAAGCATTAAAACTTTGCGAATATCCATTGTTGGTATTATAAACATTTACGCCATTTATATCAAACCATGTGATATCATATTTTACTTTATAGCCTTTTTTTGCAAACAATTGCCCTAGGGTATAGAAGTTAATTTGACTAGCTATACCGCCGTCTACTTTTATAATCACAGTATTATTCATTATTATTCCTTAAATAATTTTTCATACATTAAGTTATTGCAATTTAAATATTTAAGGCTTCTATGATAATTATCTAAAACCGCTTCTAATCTAGAGAAATATTCTTTTTCATTACATTTTAACAAAATATTTTCTAAATCATCTAGCTTGTCCGGGGAAAGTTTTATAATGCCATCCAAATTAAAGAACTCATTGATTTTTGTAGCACCTATATATAGAGGAATGCATTGCGAGATAAAACAATCAAGTATTTTTTCGGTAAAACCATATGATGAAATTTCATTTTCTATTACTATTTGATATTTGTATTTATCTAAAGATTGAGATTTAAATTGGATTGGTTTGTTCACATAGGCTCCAAAAACATCTATTTTATCTTTTACTTTATCTGCTATTGTATTGCGAATTTGATGCATAGGGGTAAAATTTTTACCAGAGACAACCATAGAGATATTTTTGTCTTTAATTTGAAATTTATTTTCATTCCAAGTGAGATTGTCATTTTTTTCTAAATAACACCATACTCCAGCTGTATATATAAATTTTGCATTAGGAAAATCATTTAATATTTTTTCATCATGTGTTAGAATATAATCAAATTCTTCATGTAATCCTTTGTATTTGTAAAAATAATTATAAGGTTTTTCTAAAATGGATCTTGGTTCTATGATCCAAGCTATTTTTTTTGTTGGCTTTCCCATGGTTTCTAAAATACTTTTACCAGTATAAAAATGTGTTTTTAACCCAAAATTAAAACGATCCCATAAAAAATATTTATTTTCTATTTTATGGTTTACACCATAAGGGTTGTGCGCTGAATGTTCATCACGTAGAAAAAATATTTCCATTTTGTCGCTATTGGCATTATATATGTTAGGAGTTTCATCGCTTAATAACGAGCTTTTATTGTAATAAGGGTAATAACATTTTCCATAATATTTATGTTGAAAAATATTTTTAGGTAAAATATGGATGTGATCACTTAATTTCATTGCAAACTTTCTTGATTATAAAATTCCTTAATCATTTTACAAATATATCCTATTTCTTCATCGCTAATTTGTGTAAATGAAGGCAACCAAAGTCCTTTTTTTCCAATTAAATTTGAAACTTCATGTTCGCCAGGAATTTGATAGGCTATTTGTTTATTGATTGGCCCATACATTAATCTTGTTCCTATATTTTTATCCTTTAAATAATTTTGAAGCTCATCTCTATTTTCAGCTAAAATATCATAAAACCATGGAGTAGTGTTTATAATATCTTGCTCAAATAATTTTACTTCTTTTATATTTTGCAATAGTTCTTTATACATTATGTAAATTTCTTTTTTTCTTTTTACTCTAAAATCAAGTTTTTTCATTTGCTCTATACCTATGCAAGCTTGAAGTTCGGTAAATTTAAAATTATATCCTATACTATCATGGAAATCATTTCCACCACCACTTCTACCAAAATCTTTTAGTTTTCTAAGTTTTGTAGCCAAAGTATCATCATTTGTTATTAACGCTCCACCTTGACCAGTGGAAATAATCTTTGGTGCTGAAAAAGAAAAACTACCTATACATCCTGCGGTTCCAATGTGTCTTTTATCAGGGTAAAAAGAGCCTAGAGATTGTGCAGCATCTTCTATAAGATATATGTTTTTTTCTTTGCATAATTTTTCAAATGCTTCTATACCTGATTTGGGATATCTACCATTTGCGCTGACTAAAATAATAGCTTTGGTTTTTGAAGTAATAGCTGATTTAGCTTTTTCTATATTCATACATAAAGTTTCTTTTTCTACATCAACAAAAACAGGTTTTACACCTATCATTTTGACAGAATTTGGAGTAGCTATCATAGTATAGTTGGGAACTATCACTTCATCATTATAGCCTATATCTAAAGCAAGAGCTGCTAAAGTTAAACTTATAGTTCCATTATTTACAATTATACAATGCTTTGCATTAGTATATTTAGCTATCATTTCTTCTAGCAAAGTAGTTCTTTTAAATTCTGTTATAAAACCATCTTCATCCATATAAGAGCATATAGCTTCTTTTTCTTCCTTGCCAAACCATGGCTTCATTTGCATTATAAAATCCATATTAGTCCTTTTTTGATTATAATTTATTTAATATTTCATTTTCAAGTTCTAAAATATTCTTTTTTCTTTTCTTTATTTTTTTTGCAGGAATTCCAGCATATATCCAAAAGGACTCTGTTTGTTGGTTTATCATACTCATTGCACCCACTGCAACCCCATCTTCAAGATGGCATCCAGGGAGTATCAAACTTCCTGAGCCGATGACAACATGTTTTTTTATTTTAGTTTTTAGAATTGTGTCGTTACGATAATTGATATCTATCATTGGTGTCGCAAAACTTTCACCGGAAAAGTCTGAATTCTCTGTTAATATTCTAACAAAACTTGATATAGCTACGAAATCTCCAATATCTATACCACCACCACCATTTAAAAAGCTATATGAAGCTATATGGACATAATTACCTATGTTAATATCTCCTGATAATATACAGTAACTTCCTATGCGCACATTATTTCCCAAAGAGATTTTTTCTGGTTTATAAATTTGGGTTAAACGATCAATCAAGACATTTTCACCTAAACTTTTAAAATTCATATTTTCAAGTTCTTTTCTTGTGTAAAACATTTCATCTAAATCAAAAGCCATTATAATCTTCTTCTATCATTATCCGCACCCACATAAGGGCCATTTTTTATTTCTAAAACTTGAGTATTATCTTCAAGTATAGTGTAACCGTGTCCACCTCTAAGTAGAATTAAAACATCACCTTCTTTTGCAATTAATTCTTCTACAAAGCTATCATAAATATCATAAATTTTTGCACTTATCGAACCTTGTTTTATATATAAAACTTCTTGAGTCCAATATACTTTTCTTTCCACTTCATTATGAGTATGTGCTAATAATTCTTTATTTGCATCATAATTCCAAGTGCCAACTTGTATAAATTCATCATCATTGGAATAAAATTTGAGTCCTTGCTCCCATTTTGAAGCTTGAATGTGTTTTGCTAAAATAATTCCATCTTTGATTATCTCTTTCATCATTATCTCCCTTAATTTTTACTTAACATATCTCTATCTGATAAAATAGGGTTATTTGTAGGCCAATTTATGTTGATTTTATCATCATTCCAAGCAAAAGTAAATTGTTCTTTGGCATCTAGGTATTCTCCATCATATGCTAATTTATAATGATATATCACTTCTTTGCTTTTAGCATAATATGCATTGCCCATATTAGGTGGGATTAAAATCATTTTTTGATTATCTTCATTGATATCAAAACTTTCCCATTTAAGATAGGTAGAAGAGTCATTTCTACAATCTACTACAACTTGCATTATATCTCCATAAACACAAGTTACATATTTCCAAGATTTATAATCTCCATGTATACCTCTTAATACATTTTGACATGATTTTGAAAATTTATCATGTTTAAAATATAATCCTTTAGGTAGTAATTTTTCTATTTCATCTTTTAAAAAAGAAGTCCAAATATTTCCTCTCAAATCAGTTGAAATATTTGGAGTTACAATATAAACCCCTTTAATTTTTTTGGATTCTTCTATATTAAATTCTATAGCCATTACTCATAATACCTCATTATTTTATATCCACCTTGTTTCAGATAGACATCTTTATTCATAAGTTTTAAATCACTTTTCATCATATCATCAACTAAATTTTTAAGATTATACTCTCTATTCCAGCCTAGTTCTTTTTCGGCTTTAGAAGGATCACCTAAAAGCAAATCAACTTCAGTAGGTCTAAAATATCTAGGATTCACTTTTACTACTACTTGACCTTTTTGAAGATGATTAAAATTTAAAGAAAGCTCTTTAGCTCTTTGTTGGTCAAAATCTTCTATAAAACCTTCTTCATCTACTCCGCTTCCTTTAAAATTTAATTTTATCCCGCAGTATTCAAAGGCAAGCTTCACAAAGTCTCTCACTGTAGTAGTTTTTCCAGTAGCTATAACCCAATCATCGGCCTTTTTATGTTGAAGTATCATCCACATCATTTTTACATAATCTTTTGCATGACCCCAATCTCTTTTAGCATCTAAATTACCAAGATAAAGTATATCATCTAAATTTAAAGCTATTTTTGCAGCCGCGCGGGTGATTTTTCTAGTTACAAATGTTTCTCCTCTAACGGGACTTTCATGATTAAATAAAATTCCATTACATGCAAACATATCGTAAGCTTCTCTGTAATTTACTGTAATCCAATATGCATACATTTTTGCTACTGCATAAGGACTTCTTGGATAAAATGGAGTTTTTTCACTTTGTGGGGTTTCTTGTACTTTTCCAAAAAGCTCTGAGGTAGAGGCTTGATAAATTTTAGTTTTTTGAGTTAGATTTAAAAATCTCACCGCATCAAGTATTCTAAGCGTACCTATACCATCAGCATTTGCCGTGTATTCAGGTGTTTCAAAGCTAACATGCACATGACTCATAGCAGCAAGATTGTAAATCTCATCAGGTTTAATCTCAGCTATTATTCTAGTTAAATTCATAGAATCAGTCATATCACCATAGTGTAAATAAAAATCATTTTCTTTTCCATGATGACCTTCAAACAAATGATCTATTCTATCTGTGTTAAATAAAGAAGATCTTCTTTTTATGCCATGTACCTCATAACCTTTATTGAGTAAAAATTCAGACAAATACGCCCCATCTTGTCCAGTAACTCCAGTTATTAATGCCACTTTTTTCATTTATATCCTTTTATAATCATCTTCTAATCTTACTATATCATCTTCACCTGTGTATTCACCCACTTGAGCTTCTATAATCACAACAGGAATTTTGCCATAATTACTTAAACGATGTTTTTGCCCCATTTTTATATAGATTGATTCATTAGGTCTTACTAAATTTTCCACTCCATCTATTTCTACGCTTGCCGTACCACTTAAAACTATCCAATGTTCGTTTCTGTGAAAATGTTTTTGCAAAGAAAGTCTTTTACCAGGTTTAACTTCTATACGTTTGATTTTATATCCTTTTTCATCTTCAAGTATAGTAAAACTCCCCCAAGGTCTATGCGTACAAAGATGATTTTTACTTAGATTTTCATTTTCTTGAATAGCTTCATAAATTTGCTTTACTTTTTGAGAGGATGATTTTTTGCTAATTAAAAGCGCATCTTGAGTATCTATGATAAATATATCATCAAGATCAATTGTAGCTATAAATTTCTTTTGATCGCTTGCATAGCAAAAGATATTATTAGAATCTAAAAATTTGGTATTAACATTAGAATAATTATTACCATTATTAAACTCTTTAGCTAAGCTTTCAAAGCTTCCTACATCACTCCAAGAAATGTTACTAGGTATCACTTTTACTTTGTTTGATTTTTCCATCAAGGCATAATCTATACTTAGTTCTGGAATTTTCTCCATGTCTGCTGATTTGATTTTGATAAAATCATTTTGTATTAAAGCATTTTTATGCGCTTTTAAACAAAAATCATATATTTCTTTTGAATAAGCTTGTATTTGCTCTAAGAAAAAACCAACTTTAAACATAAACATACCAGAATTCCATGAATAATTTCCATCTTCTAAAAATTCTTTAGCTTTTTTAAAATTTGGTTTTTCTATAAAAGCTTCAACATCATAAGTATTTTTGGATTTAATATAGCCATATCCAGTATGTGGATTATCAGGTTTTATACCAAAAGTGACAAGATAATTATTATTTGCAAATTCTAAAGCTTTAGCTATTGCTTCTTGATATGCTTTTTCATTTTTGATTAAGTGATCACTTGGTGTAATTAAAACTATTTCTTCTTTAGGCAAAGATAAACAAGCTAAAGTAATAGCTGCCGCAGTATTTTTTGCTAGTGGTTCTAAGATAAACCTAGCTTCACTTGTGTTTGAAATTTGATCAAGAGCTAGAAAATACTGTTCTTCGTTGCATACTATTAAAGTATTAGAGCAAAATTTGGAATTTCTTTGCAAAGCTAACTCAAATAAAGACTTATCATCAAATAATTTTAAAAATTGTTTTGGCATTAGTGTTCTGCTAAGTGGCCAAAGTCTTGTGCCGCTACCACCACAAAGAAGGATATTGGTCATTTGTTCTACTCTCTAATCCTAAAATTTCTTTTTCTAAAACTTCTAATATTTTTTCACTAAAATGCTTATATTGAAAAATATTAGTTAATTTTTTAATGTATTTTAAACTTTGCTTTTTATGCATGTAATTTTGCCATAAAATTTCTTTATTTTTGTTTTCATATCTACCATTTTCATTAAATTCATAGCGGTATATACATTCTTTCGATATAAAAAAACTTTCACTAATCAGAAAATTTACATAGTTAAAAAGCACATCCTCTCCATAGCAAAGCCTCTCTTTAAAATCAACATGCTCAAAACTTTTTAAAATCAAATTTTTCTTATATACTTTCGCCCAAACACTCCAACAAAAATGCTTTTGTTTAAGTAAAAATTCCAAAAATTCATCTTTGTTAAAAAGCCCATCTTGTTTAAATCTATAAAATTTCTTAAATTTCACTCTATGTACATATGCATCAAACACTACCATATCTACATTTTTGATTTTTTCAAGCCCAACTTCACAAGCGTTAAGCTCTAAATAATCATCAGGATCTAAAAACATTATAAAATCTGATTTTGCATTTAATACACCTATATTCCTACTAGCAAAAGTTCCTAAATTTTCTTCATTGTGTATGATTTTTATCCTATCATCTTTACTAGCATATTCTTTAGCTATATCTATACTTTTATCATTGCCAAGGTCGTCTACCACAATGATTTCTATATCTTTAAAAGTTTGTTTAATACAACTTTCTAATGCTCTAGCAATATACTTTTCCACATTATAGGTTGGTAGTATGATGGAAATTTGACTCATTTTAGCTCTTTATTTTTTGATATAATTATAGCTTTTATTTTTAAGGAAAATTATGAATATTTTTATCAACCTTCCTACTTGGCTTGGTGATGCGGTGATGGCTAGTGCGGCTATTTATGCTATGAAAGAAAAATACCCTCAAGCTAAATTTACTTTTTATGGTTCTTTTGTAAGCACAGAGCTTTTTAAACGCTTTGAAAATGCTCAAATTTTAGTAGAAAATAAAAAGCAAAGATATAGGCAAATTTTAAAAGCTAGAAAAAACCTTGGTAAATTTGATCTAGCTTTTTCGTTTCGCTCGGCATTTTCAAGCAAGATCATTTTAAATCTAATCAAAGCAAAAAAAAGATTTTATTTTGATAAAAATATTCTAAAAGAAGAACACCAAGTCTTAAAATACTTAAATTTCATAGAAAAAGCCTTAAATTTTAAAGCCACTTCAAATGCTTTAAAACTCCCTATAAAAGCAAAATCAACTCAAAAAATCTTAGGTATAAACCCGGGTGCACATTTTGGAAGTGCGAAAAGATGGGAAGCGAGCTATTTTGCAAGGGTAGCAAAAGAATTTAGCTCAACTCATCAAATTTTAATCTTTGGAGTAGAAAGTGAGAGAGAAATTTGTGATGAAATTGAGTATTTTTTTCTAAAAGAAGGTATCAAATCAAAAAATCTTTGTGGCAAAACTAGTATTTATGCTTTATGTAAAAATATTTCTATGCTTGATTTGCTCATCACAAACGATAGTGGTCCTATGCATATAGGTGCAGTTTATGGGGTGAAAACGGTGGCTATTTTTGGCTCGACTAAATTTAGTCAAACCTCGCCTTGGCAAGAAAATGCTAAAATAGCACATTTAAATTTAGCTTGTATGCCTTGTATGCAAAAGGTCTGCCCTTTAAAACACCATAAATGTATGAAAGATTTAAAGCCTGAAGTGGTAATAAATTTAGCAAAAAATATTTTAGGAGTGTAAATGGTTTTTAGTTCTTATGAATTTATATTTATATTTTTACCTATAGTTTTAATTATATTTTATATGCTTAAAAAATTTAATCATATTCAAAGCGCAAAATTATTTTTAGTCTTAGCAAGTTTATTTTTTTATGCCTTTTGGAAGGTTGAATATGTTTTGATTTTATTGCTCTCTATGGGTGTAAATTTTTATCTTGCAAATTTAATTTTACTTAATAGGGGGGGGGTAAAGCTATTATTTTATAGCGGAGTGTTTTTTAATTTAGCTTTGCTTTCTTTTTTCAAATACACCAATTTTCTTTTAGAAAATTTTAATGTATTTTTTCAAATAGCCCAACTAGATTTTAATATTCCTTTGCCGCATATATTACTACCTTTGGCTATATCTTTTTTTACTTTTCAACAAATTGCTTTTTTGATAGATTGTTATAAAAGAACAAACATAGAAGGTTTAAAAAGTGAAAATACATATAAAATAAATATTTTAGATTATGCTTTGTTTATAACATTTTTTCCTCAGCTTATAGCAGGTCCAATAGTGCATCATAAAGAAATGATGCCTCAATTTAAGAATATGCTTTGGAATAGTTCTATTCTTATTAATTGGGAAAATATAGCCAAAGGATTATTTATATTTTCTATGGGTTTATTTAAGAAAGTGTATATTGCTGATTCTTTTGTACTTTGGGCTAATGCAGGGTTTAAGATAGTTGAAAATGGAGGTGCTTTAAATATTTTTGAAGCTTGGGCAACTTCTTTATCTTATACTTTTCAACTTTATTTTGATTTTAGTGGATATTGTGATATGGCTATAGGCATAGCTTTATTTTTTAGTATAAAACTCCCTATTAATTTTAATTCTCCTTATAAAGCATTAAATATAAGTGATTTTTGGAGAAGATGGCATATGACATTAGGTAAATTTTTAAAAGATTATTTATATATACCTTTAGGTGGTAATAGAGTTTCTAAGATTGTAAATTTGAGAAATCTTTTTATAGTGGCTTTTGTAAGTGGAGTATGGCATGGAGCTGGATGGGGTTTTGTGATATGGGGAGTGTTGCATGGACTAGCTATGGTACTTCATAGAATATATACTTTTATAACCCCAAATGCCAAATTTAAAGAAAATATTGTTTATAAAATATTTGCATGGTTTGTAACTTTTAATTTTATTAATCTTGCGTGGATATTTTTTAGAAGCGAAAATCTTCAAGGTGCTATAAATCTTTTAAAAGCTATGTTTGGTTTAACTTGGGTAGATTTACCAATAAAATGGCATAGAATGAAAGAATCTTTAGCGCAAATTAGTGGTAGTAATGAAACTTTAATTTATATTATCATTTGTATGATTTTATGTATTGGGTTTAAAAATAGTATTGAAAAACTTGAAAATTTTAAAGCTAGTTATATAAATTCTTTATTAGTCATGCTTTTTTTATATATAGCTTTGATAACTTTAGGAGTAGTTCCTTATACTGAATTTATTTATTTTAATTTCTAAGGATAAAAATGTTTAAATCATATAAAAAATTTGTAATTTATTCTTTATTAATACCTTTGCCTTTTATATTGTTTTTAGGAGTTTTACTTTATGTGTATGATCCATTGCAACTTTATCATGAACCTTGGTTTAGAAAAAAAACATATCATGATGATATGAGAATTCAGGCAAAAGGTATTATTGATTATAATGATTTTGATTCTGTGATTTTAGGTACTTCGATGATGAAAAGTTTTTCTGCAATTGAAGCAAAAGAAAAACTAGGTGGTGAGTGGGTTAATCTTTCAATTTTAGGTAGCACTTTAAAAGCTAGAAGTTTTATTTTAAACTATCTACTAAAACACCAAAAGGTTAAAAATGTAATTATATCTATTGATTATTTTACTTTAGTAAATTATGATTTATATGATAATACTACAAATTTTGATTTTTTATATACAGGAAAAGCATTACCTTTTAAAATTTATTTAAATACAAAATTTTTATTATGTGCATTGAAATTTTCTATAAAAGAAAAATGCATTGGAAAATATACTAATTTAGAAGATATGAAAAATTGGATAACAAAAATAGAGTATTTAGGAGGATTTGCTAATTGGATAAAATATTACTCTAAAAATGATTTGGAAAAGTTAAAAAATAATATCAAAACAGAAGATTTTAAAACATATAGTAATATTGATATTAGTGAGCAAAAAAAATATATAATGAATTATTTATTAAAATATATTCAAAAGAATAATAATGTAAATTTTCATTTAGTTATTCCTGTTAGCTCTAGGTTGTCTTATAAAATGAAAAATGTAAATCGCACTTATAATAATGCTGGATTGTATTTTTCAAAACTTACAAAGATAACAAAATGGTTGATTTGTCAAACAAAAAATGACTTTAATGTAAAAATTTATGGCTTTGATGATCTTGACTATGCAGATAAAATAGAAAATTATTATGATATAAGCCATCATGACATAGATATGAATTCAATGCAACTTGATGCTATTAAAAACCAAACAAATATTTTAACACCTGAAAATATGGATGAGTATTTTAAAATCATGGAAGAAAAAATCAAAAATTATGATTTAAATCCTTTAATTGAGCAAATAAAAGCAAGTGGTATTTTAGATAAATAGTGCTAAGAAAAGCTTTTTTGCATGAAAACCTCTTGCAAAAGCTTGATAAATGTGTTAAACTTAACAATCATTTTTAATCAAGGAGCTTTTTATGACTAAAGCAGATTTTATTTCTCAAGTTGCTCAAACTGCTGGGCTAACTAAAAAAGATGCAACTGCAGCTACTGATGCAGTAATCGCTACTATTACTGATGTATTAGCTAAAGGTGATAGCATTAGCTTTATCGGTTTTGGTACATTTTCTGTAGCTGAAAGAGCTGCTAGAGAAGCTAGAGTGCCAAGCACTGGTGCTACTATTAAAGTACCTGCTACTAAAGTTGCTAAATTTAAAGTAGGTAAAAACCTTAAAGACGCAGTTGCTGCTGCTAAAACTGCTAAAAAAGCTAAAAAATAATTCTTTGCGCAAAAGTTAAAAAACTTTTGCGTTTTTCTTCATAGTTAAGTATTAATTTTCTTTTGATATTGTTTTTAAAAATATTAAAGGAAGACAATGTCAGTTTATAATAATATCTTAGATTGTATAGGTAATACCCCGATTATTTCTTTAAAAGAATTTGCTCCAAATCTTTATGCTAAATGCGAGTATTTTAATCCAAGTCATTCTATAAAAGATAGAGCGGCTGTGGAGATGATAAAACAAGCTTTAAATGAAGGTAAAATCAATCAAGAAACAACCATTATAGAAGCTACAAGTGGAAATACCGGCATAGCTTTAGCAATGATTTGTGCAAGCTTAAAGCTTAAACTTATCATAGCTATGCCTGAGTCTATGAGTATTGAGCGTAGAAAAATGATGAGTTTTTTTGGTGCAAAGCTAGAACTTACTCAAGCAAGTAAAGGCATGCAAGGAGCACTTGATAGAGCTAATGAGCTTTTGAGTGAAATTCCAAATTCATTTATGGTAAGTCAATTTGAAAATATCAACAACAAAAACGCACATAAAAAAAATACTGCTTTAGAAATTTTAAAAGCTTTACCCGATCTTGGTATTTTTTTAGCAGGTTTTGGTACAGGCGGGACTATTAGCGGGGTAGGAGAAATTTTAAAAGAACACAATCCTAATGTCAAAATCATAGCCTTAGAACCCGCATCTTCGCCACTTTTGAGCCAAAATACCGCTGCAAGCCATAAAATTCAAGGTATAGGTGCAAATTTTATCCCTAAAATTTTAAATCAAAAAATTATAGATGAGATAGTTTGTGTAAGCAATGAAGATGCTATAAATACAGCCTTAGAGCTTGGTAAAAATGGCATAATGGCAGGAATTTCAAGTGGTGCAAATGTATATATGGCTAGAAAAATTGCTTTAGAAAACCCTGATAAAAAAGTCTTGACTATGTTAAATGATACAGCCGAGAGGTATTTATCAACTGATTTATTTGCAAATTTATAATTAGGAGCATGTATGAGTCAAAATAATGAACATTTTGATTTAGATCTTGAAAGGGCGATTTTAAGTTCTTGTATATATAGCGAAGATTCTTTTTTTAGTATTTCTTCAGATATTGAAATTAATGATTTTTCACTCAAAGCTCATCAAGATATTTATAAAGCTATTTTAGCTTGTGTGAATGCAGGCGAGCCTATAAGTGCAAGTTTTATAAGAAAACATAAAAAAGTAGATGAGCAAATTTTAGCTGAAGTTTTAGCTACTACTTCCATAGCAGATGTGAGTAAATACGCTTATGAATTAAGAGAAAAATCCATTAGACGCCAGCTTTTAAATTTTGCTTATACTATACCTACAAGGGTAAATGAAGATAAAAGCATTTCTCAAATCTCAGACGAAATAGGCAAAGAAATTTTTAATCTTACAAACCGTGTAAATAGTAATAGTATTAAGGATATGACTATGGTGATGTCTGAGCTTATGGATGAGTTTAAAAAGCAAAAAGAAGCTGAAAATAAAGATATTTTGGGACTTGATACAGGTTTTGGTGAGCTTAATAAAATGACAAAAGGCTTTAAACCTGGCGATCTTGTAATCATCGCAGCACGCCCTGGCATGGGAAAAACTACAATTTGTTTAAATTTTATAGAAAAAACACTAAGGCAAAATAAAGGTGTTGTAATGTTTTCACTAGAAATGCCTGCTACGCAAATCATGCAAAGATTAATCAGTGCAAAAACTTCCATTCCTTTGCAAAAAATTCTAATCGCAGATTTAAACGATGATGAGTGGAGTAGGGTAGGTGATGCTTGTAATGAATATGCACAAAAAAATCTTTATATTTATGATAGTGGTTATGCTAGCATAGCAGACATTCGTTCAATTTTACGCAAAATCAAGGCTCAAGATGAGAGTATTGAGCTTTGCGTAGTTGATTACATCGGCCTTATGATGAGTAATTCAGCTTTTAATGATAGGCATTTGCAGGTGAGTGAAATTTCAAGAGGTTTAAAGCTTTTAGCAAGAGAATTAAATATGCCAGTAGTGGCACTTTCGCAATTAAATCGTTCATTAGAAAGTAGAGCAAATAAACGACCTATGCTTAGTGATTTAAGAGAAAGTGGCGCTATAGAACAAGATGCAGATACGATTTTATTTGTATATAGAGATGAGGTTTATAGAGAACAAGAAGAAAAAGAAAGAGAAAATAAAGCCAAAAATGAAGGCAAAACTTATGAGAGAAAATTTATGCCAAATCCTGTGCAAGAAAAAGCTGAGCTTATTATAGGTAAAAATAGAAATGGTCCTGTAGGGCATGTAGATTTGCTTTTCTTAAAAGAAAAATCGTGCTTTATTGAAGCTCCAAAAGAAGATTTTATAGTTACCAATTTTGAAGGTTAATTTAAAGAATAGCGATAATCGTTTTGTATAAAAAGCTCTAAATCTTTAAAATCAATTTTTCCCATCAGCTCTTTTACGAGCTGTTTGTATATTATTTTTTCATCTTTAACTACAAAAGCTGATCTTGCTAATAATCCTGCAAATATACTATCATGTATTAATACTCCATAATTAGTGCCAAAATCTTTAAAGGCAAAATCACTTGCAACTATGATATTATCAATTCCTTCAGTTGCACAAAAACGATCCATAGCAAAAGGTAAGTCCATGCTAACAACAATCACTTCAATGTTTTTTATAGATGCCAATCTTTTGTTAGTTTCTTTAGCTTGTTTGGAGCATACTTGAGTGTCTAAGCTAGGAAAAGTTAGTAAAATTTGAGTTTTTCCAGGTGGTGCTATTTCTACTGAGGCAAGATTTTTAGTTTTTAAAGTCACTTTTGGAGCATTATCGCCAATTTGTAGTTGATTTCCTGTGAGTTTTATGTTTTGTTTTTTATATATAATGCTTGACACAATTTTCCTTTTTATAATAAAATCATCTTAGCTAAAAGTAAAAAGCTGAAAAAACCCAAACCATCAGTAATTGCAGTAATCACAACACTTGAACCCACCGCAGGATCAATTTTAAATTTTTTCAAAGTTAATGGCACAAAAGAGCCTACAAAACCGGCTAAGGCTAGATTGATTAGCATTGACAAAGCTATAACAAGTCCTAAAAGGGCTGTTTTAAACCATATAAAAGCTATAATACTCATAACGCTAGCAAATATAAGCCCATTTAATAAAGAAATTCCACTCTCTCTTAATATAACTTTTTTAGCATCTTTAAATTCTACTTCATTGAGTGAGAGTTTTCTAACTGTTACCGCTAAGGCTTGTGAGCCTGTGTTACCTCCCATGGAAGCTACAATAGGCATAAGTACTGCTAGAGCTACAAGTTGTTCTATTTCACCTGAAAAAAGACTGATGATATTAGCTGAAATTAATGAAGTTGTAAGATTAATCATGAGCCAAAAAGCTCTTGCTTTAGCTGCTTTAAAAGCACTTTCTTCTTCAACATCTGCATCAACTCCAGCTAAATTATAAATTTGCTCTGTTGCATTTTCTTGGATTAAATCATGAATATCATCATAAGTAATTCTACCCAAAAGCACTCCATCATCATTTATAACAGCCAAAACACTTAAATCATAATCTTCTACTATATCAATAGCCTTTTGTATATCTTCATGATCTTTAATGCTATAACATTTATATTTTTCATTGTTGTTTTTAATAATATCTGCAAAACTTAGTTTAAAATCCCAAAGCAAGAGATCGCTTAGGTTGATAGCATTGCAAAGTTTTCCTTGTTTATCTATGATATAAACTTGAAAAATTTGATCTACTTGTCCTGAATGCTTTAAAATTCTATATCTTTTAATGGCCTTTTCTATACTTTCATTAATAGAGGCTGTGAAAATTTCTGTTTGCATATAAGCACCAGCGGTATTTTCATCATAATTTTTAAGGCGTAAAATTTCTTCTTTATCTTCTGAACTTAAGCGGTTTAAAATAGCTAAAGTTTTTTGTGGATTTAGCTCTTCAAAACGCTTAATTAAGTCTGTTGCATCATCACTTTCAAGCTCTTCTACTGCTTTTGCAATCTTTATAATGCTTAAGTTTTCTAAAATATCTTCTAAGATATGTTCAGGCGTTATAGTAGCTACATTTGCAAGTGTGTAAGTATCAAAAGATTTAAGAGTTTTTAAATAAAGCTCTTCATCATGCCTTTTAATAGTTTTTAAGGCTTCATTGATTTCATAGGTACTTTGATCTTTGAAAGTATTTTTTAAAAGTTCTTGTGCTTCTAAAAAATCATTCATCATCTCAAAGCTCCATAGAATTTTCTATATTTTGTTCTTTTGGTGGATTTTTATAATTTTCATCAATGCTTTGCAAGCGGTTTTCATACTCTTTTGCCATTTTTAAAAATTCTTCTTTGTTTTTTCCACTTAAGCTTGATTTTGGAATTTTAACTATAGTTTCAGGATTAATTGCTTTATTATTTAGATAAAGTCCAAAATGCAAATGTGGTCCAGTGCTCATACCAGTAGAGCCTACATAAGCAATCACTTGTCCTTGCTTAACTTTTTGTCCGCGTTTGATTTTTGCAAAGCGACTAAGATGAGCATATAAAGTCATATAGCCTGACATGTGTTTTACTTGTACAACCTTACCATAACCACCTTTTGTCCCAACAAAGCTAATCGTTCCATCTCCTGCACTTTTAACTGGAGTACCCGTTGGAGCTGCATAGTCAACACCTAGGTGTGCTCTATAGCGTTTTAGGATAGGATGGTATCTTGCTCTAGTAAAACGATCTGAAATCCTTGTATATTTGACAGGTTTAGTTAAAAAGAAATTTTCAAGCTCTTTTCCTTGAGCATTATAATAAGAATCTTTATATAAAAATACAGAATATTCTTTACCTCTAATATTAGCTAAAGCTGCTTGGATATTAATATCGCCAAAAAGTCTTCCTAGTCTTCTTTTTTGCTCATAAATTAATACTACACTATCGCCTTTTCTAACATTTTTAAAATTAACACTATTTTTAAAAGCTCTTACCATAGCTCTTGCTAAGGTTACGCTACCACTTTCATCATAAACATCTTGATAAGCTGAATTGTTAATAGCTACGCGAATAGTTCTTTTTTCTTTGGTATAAGAAATTGGAGTAAAACTTAATACGAATTTATTTTCAGTGTTTTTGTAAATATGAATTTGTAAATCATCACTGATTGGGATTAAAACCTGTTCTAATTCTCCTTGATCATCTTTTAACATTTGGTATTTAATGCCACTTGCAATTTCTGCACTTAGTTCTTTATCTTCAGCATCAAGATTATAGTATAAATTTAAAGGTATGGAGTGATCTTGTAAAAAATCAAGTAAAGTTTTGCCATTCTCCCAAGAAAGTTCTTCAACACTTGAAATAGCAAAAAGTTTTATCGATATAAGTAAAGATATGAAAATTTTTTTCATGGTATTTTAAAGCCTTCTAAAATTTAAACATAAATTTGTATTTTACTTAATTTTTCTTACAATTTTGTAAGGAAAATACAATATAATTTAATTTTTACACTTTTTTAAGGAGCATCAGTTGTCAAGAATTATTTTAATACTTTGTTGTTTTTTAGCATTTTTGCAAGCTAAAAATTTTGATTTAATACAAACAAAACTTGAAAAAGTAGATGATATTTATGGTTATATAAAAGATGATCCTAGAATTTTATTGCACTCAAGTGGTATAGTTGTGCATGAAATTGATACACAAAAATCAATTATTGCAAGAGCTAGTGTGATAGGGCGTGAAAATGGCTTAGTTAAATTACAATTTAAAGTTTTTGATATGCTAGCTCAAGATGCTATGCCTTTACCAAATGTATTGCCACAAGTAGGCGATAAAATAGTTTTAAATTATTTATATGATAGAGCCTTGATTATAGCTCCTGATAAAAATGTGTATGATTTTATAGCTCAAAAATTAAATGGACTTTATTTTTTACACCCTGATTTATTTGGTGCTCATATGATACAAGAATACCGCCAAACTCCAAGAAGATCAGATTTTAGATCTTTTTGTTCAAAAAATGCTGTTGGGCTTTTAGTGGTAGCTTTAGAAAATAAAGCTGAGATAGTTGATTGTCAAGATTTTGGCAAGATAGAAGAATTTAACATACCTCAAGCTCAAAGTTTGCAAATTCCATTTTATTCAAGAATTACAGGTTATAAAAGCGATATTTTTAGCTTAAATGATGAAGCAATTGGAAATTATTATGTATATTATGAAAAATTAATTAGCTTAACTAGAGAAAAATAATGCAAGAAATCCATCAAAAATTTTTTCAAGATCTTTTAGGGGTTGAAAATGCTCATTTTGATCCTATCCACAAAAGAGCGTATAGTTATGATGCTACTAAAAAGCATTATTTACCTGATGGAGTGCTTTTTCCAAGAGATGAAAATGATATTAGTCAAATTTTAAAATATTGTAATGAAAATAAAATCATCGTTATTCCTAGGGGCTCAGGTAGTGGATTTACCGGTGGAAGCTTAGCTATTAATGGTGGAGTAGTGTTAAGCTTTGAAAAACATATGAATAAAATTTTAGAAATTGATCTTGAAAATTTAGTTGCAGTAGTGCAGCCTGGTGTGATAAATATGGCTTTACAAGAAAAAGCAAAAGAATATGGTTTATTTTATCCACCTGATCCTGCTAGTATGGAGTATTCTTCTTTAGGGGGGAATGTAAGCGAAAATGCAGGGGGTATGAGAGCTGCTAAGTATGGTATAACTAAAGATTATGTAATGGCTTTAAGAGCTGTTTTACCTAATGGAGAAATCATTAGAGCAGGTAAAAAAACTATAAAAGATGTAGCGGGTTATAATCTAGCTGGAATTTTAATAGCAAGTGAGGGATCTTTGGCTGTGCTTAGTGAGATTACTTTAAAACTAGTAGCTTTGCCAAAGTTTAAAAAGACAGCTATGGGGATTTTTAACAGCATTGATGAAGCAATGAATGCAGTTTATAAAACTTTAGCTAAAGGTGTGACTCCTGTATCTATGGAATTTTTAGATCAATTAAGCATACAAGCATTAGAACAAAAATTCCAAAAAGGCTTACCTATGGATGCGGGTGCGATTTTAATCGCTGATGTAGATGGCAATGTAGAAGAGGCTATTGAAACAGATTTAAAAATTTTGCAAGAGAGTTTTTATGAATCTGGTGTAAGAGAGTTTAAAATAGCAAAAGATGAGCAAGAAGCAGCCAATATTTGGTTTGCTAGAAGAAACTGCTCTCAAAGTATAGCAATGTATGGAAATTTAAAGCTTAATGAAGATATTACAGTGCCGCGTTCAAAACTGCCTGATCTTTTAAAAGGCATAGCTGAAATTTCTAAAAAATATGGTTTTAAAATCCCTTGTTTTGGTCATACTGGCGATGGTAATGTACATACTAATGTAATGGTAAGTGATAAAAATAATCCTGAGTTGGTTAAAAAAGGTTATGAAGCTGTGGAAGAGGTGTTTAAGCTTACAGTTTCTTTGGGTGGGACTTTAAGTGGAGAGCATGGTATAGGCATTTCAAAAGCTCCTTTTATGAAGCTTGCTTTTAGCGAAGCTGAAATGGACTTGATGAGAAATATCAAAAAAGCATTTGATCCAAATAATATACTTAATCCTTTTAAAATGGGACTTTGATGAATTTTAAAAACTTCATAAAAATTCTTTTAAGCATAAGAGATAAAGAAATTTTAAATTATGCTGCAGCTTTGAGTTTTTATACTATTTTATCTTTAATACCGCTTTTATTTTTATGTTTTTGGGTTTTTACTCAAATTCCAAGTTTTGAAATGTATCAAGAAAGAATTAAAAATTTAATTTTTACTTTTTTAATCCCAACTCAACAAGAATTAATAACACAATATATTAACACTTTTTTAAAAAATAGTGTCAATCTTGGTTTAATTGGTCTTTTAGCTATGGCTTTGACTTCTTTAGCATTTTTTTCAGGTTATGATTATGTTATTAATAAGCTTTTAGAAGAAGACTCTAAAAGTCTTTGGCATAGTATAAGTTCTTATTGGACTTTGGCAACATTAACTCCACTTGGACTTGGAGTGAGTTTTTACATTTCAGGTTTTATACAAAAAACCTTAGATGATTTTAATATTGCTTTGAATTTTTTTGAGATTTTACCTTATGTGATTATATGGGCTTTGTTTTTTACATCTTATTCAAGTTCAGTGAGTAAAAAAGGTGATTTAAAAACTTTGCTTATTAGTTCTTTTGGTGCTTCTGTGATTTGGTATATTTCTAAGATGATTTTTGTATATTATGCCGTATATAATAAAACTTATTTAAATGTATATGGTTCTTTTTCTGTGATATTGTTTTTCTTTTTGTGGATTTATATTTCTTGGATTATTTATCTTTTGGGTTTAAGGGTTTATTTGATTTTAAATCAAGAAAATAAAGGGAATAAAACCAAGAGAAATTACAAAAAGAGCTAAATAACGATGAAAAATAGCCATGAAGGATAAAAATATATAAATAAGATAAATTTCTAATGGTATATGTAACAATATACTATTTAATTTAAAATCAAATAATGCTAATAATATTTCATCTAATACATCTCCATAAGATAATAAATGCAGTAATAAACTTATAGGGTAAAATAAAGCAAATAATATGCTTAAAGGTATACCTAAAAATTGTTGAAAACTAATAAGTGGAAAAAAATATAATACAGGAATTATCATTGCTAAAAAAGTCCAAAAATTTATAAAAATAATATGAATATAATTTTTTGAAAAATTATCTTTAAAATGATGTAAATATAAATAAATATAAAATACTCCTAAACTTGAAAACAAAAAGCCAACGCTAAATAATAAATTTGGAAATAAGCTTATACATAAAATTACACTTAAGAATAAAAATTTAAAACTCAAAATTTTAATATTTTTGCTAAATAGATAAAAAGCAAAAATACTCATACATAAAGCTCTTATATAAGAAGGGCTAAAGTCTATTAAAAATATATACAAAATTAAAAGCAAGAAAGCAAAAATACTAATATCAAGTTTTAAACTTCTATAAGGAAAATATCGTTTGTGAAAAAAGGCATATAAAGGAGCAAAAATCAAAAAGCAAAAGCTAAATAACAAGCCCAAATGATATCCACTAATAGCAATTAAATGCGCGATATTGTAAAAATTTACATCATTTCTAAGTTCACTTGATACATTTTTTGCAAAGAATAAAGCCCCGTAAAATTCTTTGATTTTTTCATTTTGATGTTGATTTAAAAAATACTCCACTAAGATATTTTCTTTTTGAGCATTAGTTTTATGAAAATCATAACTTGGTACAAAAAAATTTTTACTAAGATAATCTTTAAAGTTAATATTTTTAGTAATAATCCTAAGATTTATAATATCATTTTTACTTAAATTTAGATCTTTAAAACTAGTAGTGTAAAAAACAAAATCAGAATTTTTAATTTTAAAAACTTGGTATTTTTTACCTTTTTTATTAGTTTTTTGATAGCTAGATATAATGATATTATTTTTAAGCAATAAATGTTTTGTGAGTTTAAAATTTTGGTATTTTTTATACTCATAAATGAGATTTAGGCTAAAAATTGCTAAAAAACATAATAATAAAATTAAAAATTCTCTATAAGAATCTTTTATAGAGAATTTTAAATTCATTTTTTCTTAGAAAAGCGTGATAAGTATAACCATATAATAAAAATTAAAGTGATTATAAAGGCAGGTGCTATATAAGGATGATTTGAAAAAATTTCAAAAGCCTCCTTTAAGGTGTTTCCAAAAATAAATCCAGCATAACCAAGTATTATAGCCCAAATTAAACTAGCTAGGGTATTGATGATAAAAAATCTTACAAAGCTAAATTTGCAAAGACCTGCTGCTATAGGAATGATAGTTTTTACCCCGTAAATAAATTTTTGCACTACTAAAAGTAAATCTCCATATTTTTTGATTTTTATCATAGCAAGCGCGATTTTTCTTCTATGATTTTTAAAATAAGGCATTATGTCTTTTTTATAATATTTTCCTAGAATAAATAATAGGGTTGAACCTATGGTATTAGCCAAAAAGGCTAAAAATATACATAAATGCAAATCAAGTTTAGTTGAACTTGCACAAAGTACCCCGGCAGCAAGTATGGCCACCATTCCTCCACCAAAAGAATAAAAAAATAAAATCAAATAACCATAAGTGCTAAGATTATCAATCATTTCTTGCATGAAAAACCCTATCTTGCAAAATCAACAGCTCTAAGCTCTCTGATGACATTAACTTTTATTTCACCAGGGTATTGAACTTTTTCTTGAATTTCTTCAGCTATTTCTTTAGCTAAAAGCACAGATTCATCATCATTGACTAATTTTGCATTAACAATAACTCTAATTTCTCTACCAGCATTAATAGCATAAGCTTTTTTAACCCCTTCTTTACTTTTTGCTATATCTTCAAGTTCGCTAACTCGTTTCAAGAAGGCCTCAAGTACCTCACGCCTTGCTCCAGGGCGTGCAGCGCTTAGTGTATCTGCTGTGCAAACTGCAGCTGATTCTATACTTGTAGCCTCTTCATGTCCATGGTGCGCATAAATTGCATTAATCACTATAGGATGTTCTTTGTATCTTTTGCAAAGTTCAGCTCCTAAATCTACATGAGAACCTTCAAATTCATGCGTTAAAGCCTTGCCTATATCGTGTAAAATTCCAGCTCTTCTTGCCAGTTTTTCATCGCCACCACACTCAGCTGCTATGATTCCAGCTAAATGCGCTACTTCTAAAGAGTGTGCTAGAGCATTTTGTCCATAACTTGCTCTATATCTTAATTTTCCTATTAATTTAACAATTTCAGGATGGATATTATTAAGTCCTAAATCCATTACTATAGTTTGACCTTCTTCTAAGATATTATCCTCAAATTCTTTGCAAACTTTTTCATGAATTTCTTCTATTTTTGCAGGTTGTATTCTACCGTCTTCAACTAAAAGTTCAATCACCTTTGTAGCAATGGCGCGTCTATAAAGATTAAAACAACTTACTATAATTGCTCCAGGCGTATCATCTATGATAATATCAACACCCAAAACCATTTCTAAGGTTTTAACATTTCTCCCTTCTTTACCTATAATGCGTCCTTTTAACTCATCATTTTTGATATTTACCACATTGATCAACCTTTCAGCAGCGAATTCTCCTGCAAATCTTGAAGTAGCTTGTGCTAAGATAAAATTAGCCTTTCTTTTGGCTTCATTTCTAGCCTCTTCTTCGTATTTTCTAACAATATGAGCAATTTCAGCTCTTGAGGTTTCTTCTACTTTTTGCAAGACTATACTTTTTGCCTCTTCTTGTGTGAGACCAGCTGAATGTTCAAGAATTTTTAAAACATCATTTAACTTTGTTTCGTAGCTTTGTTTTAAATTTTCATTTTCTTCATGTAAAGCTTTTATAGTTTGCTGCTCTTTTGCTAATTTGTTTTTGTTTTCTTCATGAAGTTTTTCTTGATAATGAAGATTTTGTTCTTTTTTGTTGAGTTCTTCTAGCTTAATAGAATGCTCTTTTTGTAGTTTTTGAATTTTTTCATCAAATTTTTTCTTTGCTGCAAATTCAGCCTCAGCAACTGAATTTTTAGCATCTTTAAGTGTTAGCTCAGCTTCATATTCAATGGCTTTTGCTTTTGCTTTTGCTTGCTCTAAAAAGATATTGAAATTTGCATCATTAATCTTTTTGGCGACTATATATCCAATCCCTCCGCCTATGAAAACGGCTATTAATGCGACTAATATTTCTATCATTGTTTTTAACTTTCCTAAAATATTTTTTATAAGGGTTTATATAAAAATTTCCTTTTATATCATGGTCTTGACTAAAAATTTGATGAGATTTTGCATCCATCATTTGTGTGAAAATAACTAAAGGTTTTTTATAAGAAATATTTTCAAAAAACCTATCGTAAAATCCTTGGCCATGACCAACTCTTCCTAATTTTGCATCTACTCCTATAACAGGGATGATTGCAACATCTATACGAGTTTGCAAAAAAGAATCTTTTGGTTCATATACCCCAAAACTCTTTTTATCAAGAGCTAACCTTAATTTTACTACCTTTAAACTTTTATCTTGCATAAATGGAACAAAAATTCGGTATTTTTTTGTTAAAAAATGTCTGAATTTATAAAGATTAATTTCATATTTTAAAGGAATATATATAAGGATATTTTTATAATTTTTACAAGATTTTAAAATTTTATTTACTTCTTGAAAAACTAAAAAATCTCTTTTGTATTGAAATTTTAGTTTTAATTTCATTTTAAATTTCTGTTTTATTCTAAAGTCATTTTTTATCAAAGCTTTCCTTGGTTTTTTAACTTTTTATGTTATACTTTTAAGCTTAAAAAATCATAAGGATATGACTTGAAATTTAAAATTTTTTTAGCAATTTTTGCTATGATTTTTTTTACTTCATGCTCAAGTGATAAAGAAAATTCTAGTAATGAAAATACTGATAATGCAAGTTTAAGTCAAAGTGAAAATACTGATTTTACTTTGAAATTTTTAGATGGTAGAAAAATGTATGTGAAATACCATGAACAAGAATTTAATTTTGATGATACAGCAAAAGCTAAGTTGTTTGTATTTTTTACAAGTTGGTGTGAGCCATGCAAAGCTGAAATTCCACATTTAAATAATTTAAATAAAAAATATCAAGATAGATTTGAAGTCATAGCGCTTTTTTTAGAAGAAGATAAAAAACAAGAATTATTGGAGTTTATACAAAAAGAAAAGATGAATTTTTCTTCGGTTTTAGGAGAGAATAGTTTTATTTTTTCTAAAGTTTTAAATATCAGCTCTATTCCAACAATGGTTTTATTTAATGCAAAGGGCGAAAAAGTTAAAGAGTATTTAGGTTTAATTCCTGAAGAAATGTTAGATATAGATATACAAAAAGCGATAATGTAATGTTTGGATTTTTAAAAAATGGTTTGAAAAAAACCTTAGAAAGTATTCATTTAGTTAAGGCTTCAAATAAAATTATTACTAAAGATTTGCTTGAAGAAATGCTTTTAGAAGCTGATGTGGCGTATGAGATAGTTGAAGAGATTATTTACTATCTTCCTCCAAGTGATGAGGTTAAAAAGGCTGATTTAGAGCGTGTTATGGGGACTTATTTTATTTATGATAAGCCAGAACTTGCTAATGCTAAGCCTTTTGTGGATTTGATTTTAGGTGTAAATGGGGTAGGTAAGACCACAAGCATTGCTAAAATGGCACATTTGCATAAAGAAAATGGTGAAAAAGTTATACTTGGGGCTTGTGATACTTTTAGAGCAGGAGCCATAGAGCAGTTAAAATTATGGGCACAAAAATTAAATATAGATATCATAGCTACTTCACAAGGACATGATCCTTCGGCAGTTGCTTATGATGCTATTTCTAAAGCTTTGGCAAAAAACTATGATAGGGTTATTTTAGATACAGCAGGACGCTTGCAAAATCAAAAAAATCTTGCTAATGAGCTTGAAAAAATTGTCCGCATAAGTGATAAAGCTATGCAAGGAGCTCCTCATAGAAAAATCCTTGTACTTGATGGCACTCAAGGTGTGGCAGGAATTTTGCAGGCAAAAGCTTTTAATGATTTAGTAAAACTTGATGGAGTGATTATTACAAAACTTGATGGAACTGCCAAAGGTGGAGCTTTATTTAGCATAGCAAGAGAGCTTGAACTTCCTATTTTATATGTAGGAGTAGGGGAACAGCTAGGACAAATTCATGAGTTTAATCCTAATGAATATGTTAAAACTTTAGTTGAAGAGATTTTTGCGTAATTTATGGCTAAAAAACATATTTTATTTGAATGCCAAGCTTGTGGAAATCAACAAAGCAAATGGCTAGGAAAATGTCCTGAGTGTGGTTCTTGGGATAGTTTTGTTGAGTTAAAGCAAGAACAAATTAAGGTTTTAAAAGAGTTAAATTCACTCTCAAATACTCCAAGTTCTGCAGTATGTATAAATGATGTTATAGCAGAAAATTTCACACGCATTAGCACTGATGATAATGAGCTTGATTTAGTTTTAGGTGGTGGGCTTGTTGTGGGTTCTTTGGTGTTAATTGGGGGGTCGCCTGGAGTTGGAAAATCCACACTTTTATTAAAAATTGCTTCGAATTTGGCTAAAAGCGGTAAAAAAGTGCTTTATGTAAGTGGCGAGGAGAGTAAATCTCAAATCAAACTGCGTGCGGATCGTTTAAATGCAAATTGTGAGAATTTATTTTTACTTACTGAACTTTGCTTAGAAGATATTTTAAGTGAGCTTTCTAAAAAAGATTATGAAATTTTAATTATTGATTCTATTCAAACTTTATATTCTAATAAAATTACTTCAGCAGCAGGTAGTATCACTCAAGTTAGAGAAATTACTTTTGAATTAATGCGCTATTCTAAAGCCAATAATATTAGCACTTTTATCATAGGACATATCACTAAAGATGGGGCTATAGCTGGACCTAGAATTTTAGAGCATATGGTAGATGTAGTGCTTTATTTTGAAGGCGATGCCAATAAAGAAATAAGAATTTTAAGAGGCTTTAAAAATCGTTTTGGAAATATTTCCGAAGTTGGTATTTTTGAAATGACTTCCAAAGGCTTGATTAGTGCTAAAGATATAGCTAATAGATTTTTTACGCGTGGTAAGGCAGTAAGTGGTAGCGCTTTGAGTGTAGTGATGGAAGGAAGCAGAGCTTTAGTGCTAGAAATTCAAGCCTTAGTTTGTGAGAGTGCTTATCCAAAGCGTAGTGCAACAGGCTATGAAAAAAATCGTTTAGATATGCTCATAGCTTTACTAGAGAGAAAGCTTGAAATTCCCTTGGGGCATTATGATGTTTTTATTAATGTAAGTGGTGGGGTAAAAATTAGTGAAACTGCAGCAGATTTAGCGGTGGTTGCAGCAATTATTTCAAGTTTTAAAAACCGCCCTTTAAGCAAAGATAGTGTTTTTGTGGGTGAGCTTAGTTTAAATGGTGAAATCAAAGAAGTATTTTCACTTGATGTGCGTTTAAAAGAAGCTAAAATGCAAAAATTTAAAAATGCCATAGTACCTGTAAAACCTATGGAGGAACTTGGCTTAAAATGTTTTGTAGCTAAAGAATTGCGTGAGGTTTTAGAATGGATGTAAAATTTGATGTAATTATTATAGGTTCAGGTCTTGGAGGCTTAAGTGCAGGCGCTTTTTTAGCTAAAAATGGAAAAATGGTTTTAGTTTTAGAACAGCATTCTTTAATTGGTGGCTGTGCTACTTGTTTTAAAAGAAAAGGCGCTTTGATTGATGCGGGACTTCATGAGATGGACCTAGGTGAAGCAAAAACTGATATGAAGCATTTGGTTTTTGAAAAACTTGGTATAAAGGATAAAATTGAAATTTTACCTTTACCAAGTGCATGGAGTATTAAAAGTAAAAATTATAATCTAACTTTACCTCATGGTATAGAAAAAGTAAAAGAAGTTTTGAAAAAAGAATTTCCGCAAGAGTGCAAAGGTATAGATAAATATTTTAAAGCTATAAAAACGCAAGCTTATGCTATTCGAAGATTTCCTTGGGATTTAAAATTAAGTGAGTTATTGTTGTTCCCTTTTGACACTGCTTGGATATTTATTAAAAATAGATTGTTTAATAAAAAAGTTTATGATGTTTTAAATGCTTATATTAAAAATGATAAGCTAAAAAAGATTTTAAATGCAAATATGAGTTATTATCATCATGATAGTAAAGAATTTATTTTCAGTTTTCATGGCATTGCTCAAAAGCATTATTATGATGGTGGAGTGTATATTAAAGGTGGCTCGCAAGCTTTAAGTGATGCTTTGGCTGAGGTTATCAAAGAAAATCAAGGGCAGGTTTTAGCTAAGGCTGAAGTTGTTAAAATACTCACAAAAGAACAAAAAGCTTATGGAGTAGAATACATTCAAAATAATCAAAAACATACCATCCATGCGCAAAATATCATCGCAAATTGCGATCCTTTAATCGTATATAAAGACTTGCTTAAAGAGTTAAATTTAACCCAAGAAATCAAAGCAATGGAATCTAAAAAGCGTGCTTGTTCTTTAGTGAGCGCTTATTTTATTTATGATAAAGATATTTCTAAAATTTATGAAAATATGGATTATTGTAATTTTATATTTGAAGATGATTTTTTAAATAGTTCATATGAAAACACTAATATTTTAAAACTAGATATTAAACAAAGGCCTATGGCTTTTGTGAATTATTCTAAGGTTGATAGTGGCTTGGCTAGCGATAAATATATAGGTGTTGTAGCTTTTAGTTCAAATTATAGCGAATGGGATTTAAATAAGCAAGATTATAAAACTAAAAAAGAAGAAGTATTAAAAGCCATAGTGCAAAGGCTTGATGAGATTTTTCCAAATTTAAGTTCACACTTAATCCATCAAGAATTAGCCACGCCAAAAACTATACAAAGATATACTAAAGCTTACGAGGGTACAATTTATGGATTTTCTCAAGATCAAGAAGGGGTTAAATACAGATTACATTATAAAAGTAAAAGTATAGAAAATTTATATTTTGCTAATGCTTTTATATTTCCTGGAGGTGGTTTTACAGGTGCGATTTTGGGTGGATATTTTTGTGCTAATAAAATGAATTTTCATTAAAATATAAGCAATTTTTTTTTATAATATTAGCTTTGAAATATTTATTCTGCTAAGGATTTTTAATGAAAGATTTATTTTTATTTAGTTCTTTTATAGATTCTAGCCACACTTTTGCATACTTTTTTCATTTGGGTATAGTGGTTGTGATTTCTTTGATTTTAGCAAAACTTGCTACAAGATCTATGCAAATTGTCCCAAGAGGTAGTCAGAATTTGGCTGAAGCTTATATGGAAGGCATTTTAAGCATGGGTAGGGATACTATGGGTAGCGATGAAGCTGCTAGAAAATATTTACCTTTAGTTGCAACTATAGGTTTTATGGTATTTTTTAGTAATATCATAGGAATCATCCCTGGTTTTGAAGCTCCAACAGCAAGTTTAAATTTTAGTGCTTCTTTGGCTATTATAGTATTTGTGTATTATCATTTTGAAGGTATTAGAACTCAAGGATTTTTTAAGTATTTTGCACATTTCATGGGACCTGTGAAAATTCTAGCACCTTTGATGTTTCCTATAGAAGTGGTTTCTCATTTTTCAAGAGTTATTTCTTTATCTTTCCGTTTATTTGGTAATATCAAGGGAGATGATTTATTCTTAGCAGTTATTTTAGCTCTTGTGCCTTGGGTTGCGCCATTGCCTGCTTATATGCTTTTAACTTTTATGGCATTTTTACAATCTTTTATTTTTATGATTTTAACTTATGTTTATTTGGCAGGTGCAACTGTAGTTGATGAGCATCATTAATTTTTAAAAAGCAAAAAATATTTTTTGCTTTTTTCTTTTTTAATCTTCTTCTTTTATTCTTTTTTAAACTCTTTTTGAAATAAAAAACGCTAGAATAAACAAAAAATTCTAAGGAAAATTTTAATGTTTGAAGTTGTTATAGGACTTGAAGTTCATGCACAATTAAATACAAAAACAAAAATCTTTTGTTCATGTGCGACTTCTTTTGGAGAAAAATCAAATACTAATGTATGCCCAACATGTTTAGCTTTACCAGGTGCTTTACCTGTATTAAATCAAGAAGCGGTAAAAAAAGCCATAGCATTTGGAAAAGCAGTTAATGCAACTATAAATAAAAAAAGTATTTTTAATAGAAAAAATTATTTTTATCCTGATTTACCAAAAGCTTATCAAATTTCGCAATTTGATATTCCTATAGTGGAAAATGGTGAGTTATTTATCAATGTAAATGGAGAAAATAAACGCATAGGTATCACTAGGGCTCATTTAGAAGAAGATGCAGGAAAAAATATACATGAGAGTAATTTTTCAAAAGTAGATTTAAATAGAGCAGGCACGCCTTTGCTTGAAATTGTCAGTGAACCTGAACTTAGAAGTTCCGATGAAGCAGTGGCTTATTTGAAAAAATTACATTCTATTATAAGATTTTTAGACATTTCAGATGCAAATATGCAAGAAGGTAGTTTTAGATGTGATGCTAATGTTAGTATTCGTCCTAAAGGTGATGATAAGCTTTATACTAGAGTGGAGATTAAAAATTTAAATTCATTCCGTTTTATTCAAAAGGCGATTGAGTATGAAGTAAAACGCCAAAGTGAAGCTTGGGAAGATGGAAAATACGATCAAGAAGTTGTGCAAGAAACAAGATTATTTGATACGGTTAATTTAGTTACTAGAAGTATGAGAGGTAAGGAAGATTCTGCTGAATATAGATATTTCCCTGATCCTGATCTTTTACCTGTAATTTTAGATGATGAAATGCTAAATCAAGATATACCTGAACTTCCTGATGAGAAAAAAGCTAGATTTGTGAGTGAATTGGGTATTAAAGAAAGTGATAGTGAAGTGATTGTTTCTTCATTAGAGCTTTGTAGATATTTTGAGTATCTAATTAATCAAAAATTAAATCCAAAACTTTGTGTTACTTGGCTTACGACAGAGTTAATGGGGCTTTTAAAAGGCGAATTGACTATAGAAAACTCGCCTATAAAACAAGAAAAATTAGCTGTTTTGATCAAACGTATAGAAGAAGGTGTTATTAGCGCTAAAGCAGGTAAGGATATTTTAGCTTATGTATTTGAAAATACAGAAGTTGAAATTGATGATGCTATTGAAAAACTTGGTTTAAAACAAGTAAGTGATGATGGTGCTATTGAAAAGATTATTGATGAAATTTTAGCAAATAATGAAGATAAAGTAGTTGAATATAAAAGTGGTAAAGATAAACTTTTTGGTTTCTTTGTCGGTCAGGCAATGAAAGCAGGTAAGGGTGCATTTAATCCTGCTAAGGTAAATGAAATTTTAAAAGCAAAACTTGGTTAAATATGAAAATAGCAGTTGTTGGTGCAGGAAAATGGGGAAGTGCTTTATATGATGCATTGAGCGTTAAAAATGAATGCGTAATAACTTCTTTTCACGAAAAAGATCTTTCTTATTTTGTTAGTACCAAAGAAGCTTTAGAATACGAATATTTAGTTTTTGCTTTATATGCTCAAGGAATGCATGAATGGCTTGCAAATAATTTTAAAGATTTAAATCAAAAAATTCTTGTAGCTTCTAAGGGTATTGATTGTAAAAGTTTAAAATTTATGGATGAGGTTTTTAGTGAGTTCATAAGTAGTGATAGACTTTGTTTTTTAAGTGGTCCTTCTTTTGCAAGTGAAGTTTTAGAAAAAAAACCTTGTGCTTTGGTTGTTAGCGGTAAAAATCAAGAGCTTTGTAGTCAATTTGCAAGTTTTTTTCCAAATTATATTAAAACCTATACAAGTTCTGATGTTAAAGGCGCTGAAATTTGTGGTGCATATAAGAATGTTTTAGCAATTGCAAGTGGAGTTTGCGATGGTTTAAATTTAGGCAATAATGCAAGAGCTTCTTTAGTTTCAAGAGGTTTAGTGGAAATGCACCGCTTTGGACAATTTTTTAATGCTAAAGAAGAAACATTTTTAGGGCTTAGTGGGGCTGGAGATTTATTTTTAACAGCTTCAAGTAACTTATCAAGAAATTATAGAGTAGGTTTGAGTTTGGCTAGTGACAAAAATATAAAAGATATTTTAATGGAACTTGGCGAGGTAGCTGAAGGAGTGCAAACTGCTTATGCTATACATTCTTTATCGAAACAATTTCAAATTTATACCCCGATTGTTAACGAAGTAGTCTTAATGCTAGAGGGTAAGAATGCTTGGGAATCTTTAAAAGATTTGATGTCATCAAAGGAGGAAATATCATGATCATCAAAAATGCAAAAATTTATGGCGAGCAAAAGCTTGATCTTAAAATAGAAGATGGGAAAATTACTCAAATTGCTAATGATTTAAATGATGATGAGTATATTGTTGATATAGAAGGCAAAACTTTACTTCCCTCGTTTATTGATTTAAATGTTAGTTTGCTTGATAATGAATTTAGTATAGATAAATTATATGATCTTGAAAAAGCATGCTTAAAAGGTGGGGTAGGGACTATTGTTTTAAAAGATAGTTTAGAAGCTAACACTCAAGGCTATGCGCTTTATTTTGATAAATTAAAATCTTTAGATATTAATGTTTTACCTACTATTAATGTATTAGATAAAACAGAAAAATTAAAAAATATTGCTACCTTAATTGATATGGGCGCAAAAGGCTTAGAGCTTTCAAGTACTTTAGGAGCAAATTATTTAAGACAATGTATGCAATATGCCAATATGAAATCAACCCCTGTATTTTTAAAGTGTTTTGATGGGAGTTTTGACGATCATGGAGTAATGAATGATGGACAAATAAGCTTTGAATCAGGACTTATAGGAATTAGTGATATAGCTGAAACTAGCGAAGTGGCAAAAATGAAAGAATTAGTGGAATTTTATAAAAATAAAGCTTGTTTTAGCTCTTTAGCAATTACAAGATCGTTTGAATTATTACATGATCAATATAGTGAAATTTCAATCCATCATTTAATCAAAGATGAAAGTACTTGTGAAAATTTTAACACTCAAGCAAAAATTTTACCTCCATTAAGAACAAAAGATGAAGTAACAAATCTTAAAAAGTTGCTTCAAGATAAGAAAATTACTTTCTTAAGTTCTTTGCATGCTCCTAACACTAAAAAAGATTTGGCTTTTGATGAAGCAGATTTTGGAGTTAATGCCATAGCTATATATATGAGTTTATGTTTTACATATTTAGTAAAAGAAGGTATCTTAACTTGGAAAGAATTATGTGATTTTACAAGCTATAATCAAGCGCAATTTTTGGGATTAAATAAAGGTAAAATAGAACTTGGTTTTGATGCTGATTTAGTTGTATTTGATGAAAAACTTTCTTTTAATGGAGAAGGTTTATATGCAAATGATATCTTGCAAGGTAAGGTAGAAAAAAGTTTTATAGCAGGAAAAGTTTTTAGCCTTTAAGCTAAAAACTTTTATTTATCTTGCATAGCTTGAGCTACTTGAGCTGAACTATTTCTAATTTTTTCCATACATTCTCTAGCTTCTTTGGCTAAATCCACGCTTTGATTTACGCCACTTAAGCCATCTTTAATGCTTTGTACAACTTCAGCTGTTACATTTCTGATAGAATTAATGGTAGTAGTGATTTCATTTACTGAATGTCCAGTTCTTTCAGCTAGATTTCTAACTTCATCAGCAACAACAGCAAAACCTCTACCATGCTCACCTGCACGCGCTGCCTCAATAGCCGCATTTAGAGCTAAAAGATTGGTTTGATCAGCTATATCGCTAATGGTTTGAATAATATTTTTAATTTCTTCTGATTGCTCATTTAATGATGATACGAGATTGCTACTATTGTTCATCATATCAGCAATGCCTTGAATATTTTGAACCGTATTTTCTATAACACTATCGCCCTCTTGAGTGAGATTATCATTTTGTTCAGCTAATTCACTAATGAGCTTTAATTTTTCCTCATCTCTTACAACTTGTTCGGTAATATCTGTTGCAAATTTAATAACTTTGTAAATTTCTCCATCATCATTTTTGATAGGATTATAACTTGCTTCTAAATGGATTAGTTTGTTGTTTTTACCAAAGCGTATGAATTTTCCTGATTGAAATTTACCACTTCTTAGCTCTTCCCAAAAAATTGTATATTCTTTGGAATTTCTAAATTTTTCCTCGCAGAACATACTATGGTGTTTTCCTTTGATTTCACTTAGTGAATAACCCATGGTTTGAGTGAAGTTTTCATTAGCATTTAAAATCTCTCCATAAGGATTAAATTCAATAATAGCCATAGAACGATTAGCAGCATCTATGGTGTTTTTTAGATCAAGCATTTCATAGTTTCTTTGAGTAATGTCATTTGCAAATTTAATAACCTTATACACTTCATTGTTTTGGTTTAAAATAGGAAGATAATTGGCTTCAAGATAAATATCTTTCCCGCCTTTTGCAATGCGTCTAAAAAGTCCATTTCTTGATATACCACTTTTTAAATCTCTCCAAAAATCAACATAGCGTTGTGACTTTACAACCTCTGGTAAACAAAACATACTATGGTGTTTACCTTTGATTTCATTTAAAGAGTAATTCATAGTTTTTAGAAAATTTTCATTAGCATTAATAATAGTTCCATCTGTTTGAAATTCTATCATGGCCATAGTTTTGCTAATAGCATTAAGTATATCTTGAAAAGTTTGATTAGATTGCTCTAATTGAGTAATTTGTTCATTAATTTTTTTCTTGTTGATAAACATAAAACCCCTTTATAAAATAATTCGGAATTATATAGTGCTTTTTAAAATAAATAATTTGTTTATATTAGCTTTTTGTTAAATTATAAAATTTTTCTTGGAGAGAATTTCTTATTTCATCGTTAATTTTCTCATTGTCATTTAGATATTGTTTGTTAAGTTCTTCAAGCTCTTTTAAAAATCCAAAAAGTGTTTCTTCCCATAAAGCATTATTTCTTTTACTTAAATTCATTGTTTGGATATGATTAAGTTTTCTACTCATATCGCTTAAATTCTCTAAAAATTCATCTTTATAATTTTCATCTTGGAGTGTAAAGGTATTTTGTAAAAGATTATTTTTTATATTTCTTATCTCTTCATTAATCAGATCACAAAATTCAGGATAAATATCATTTTTAATAGGTTCAAGTAAGGCTTGTTCATCTAGTTTTAGAGTATATTTTTTTATGGCAAAAAAAAGAATTAAAAAAGCTATTGCACTGACTAAAATATAGAAAGTCATTTTGTTTTGATAATCCTTAAAAAATAAAAATGGTGCGGTTAGCGAGATTTGAACTCGCACACGCTGAGCGCACCACCCCCTCAAGATGGCGTGTCTACCAATTCCACCATAACCGCATAAGCCCCGCAAGAGGGCTTTGAAATTTTAAGCTGCTACTAATGCTTGGAATGGATTAGCATAAAGAGCGATAAGAGCAATAACAAGCGCATAAATAACTTGAGCTTCAATCATCGCTAAAGCAATAAACATAGTAGTCATTAATTTACCACCAAGACCAGGGTTTCTAGCAGTACCTGCTATAGTTGCTGCTGCAGTATTACCCATACCGATAGCTCCACCTAAAGCTGCAACACCAAGTCCTAAACCTGCTGCTAAGATAGAAAAAGAAGCTAACCATTGATTCATAGAACCTTCAGCTGCAAATGCAAAACCGCTTAAAGCTAGCATTAAAAATACGATTTTTTTCATAGTTTTTCCTTGTAAAAATTTAAATCCTTTCGGCTTGCGTATCCCTACTCGTGATTTATAAAAGCGAAATTATATACAAATATAACTTTAAAATTATTGAAATTTAAATTAATATTATATATTTTAAAATAAATTAAAGTTTTTTTTAGCTACATTAAAAGTTTTTTATAGTTTTATAAATTTAAGGTTATCTTTATGAATGAAAAATTTTCTAAAATAGGCTTTGTATTAGCGGTAGCAGGTTCAGCTGTTGGACTTGGAAATGCTTGGAAATTTCCAACTTTGGTAGGACAAAATGGAGGTTCAGCTTTTGTACTTTTATATTTGCTTTTGACTTTGGGGGTAGGGTTTGTAATATTTTTGGCTGAACTTAGCATAGGAAAACTTAGTGAAAAAGATCCTGTAAATGCCTATTATACTTTAGCTCCAAAACACAAAAGAGCTTGGTCTATAGTTGGTTTTTCTTTAATAGGTGCTATTTTGATTGTTTCTTTTTATAGCGTGATAATAGGATGGATTGTTAAGTATGCTTATTTTGGGTTTTTTCCTTTACCAAAAAGTATAGAAGAAAGTGGCGCTATTTTTGGAAATTTACTTTCTAATGATGTTTTATCTCAGTTTATATGTTTTACTTTTGTGTTTATAGTAATTTTTTATGTAGTATCAAAAGGTGTTAAAAGTGGTATAGAAAAACTCAATGTTTGGATGATGCCAAGCTTATTTACATTGCTTATTTTAATGCTTGGATATTCTTTTAGTATGGATGGTTTTTCTAAAGCAAGTGAGTTTTTGTTTTCTCCAGACTTTTCTAAGCTTAGTGTAGGAGCATTTTTAAGTGCATTAGGGCTTGCTTGTTTTTCTTTATCTATTGGAGTGGGTTCAATTATAACTTATTCTGCAAGTTTATCTGATAAAACAAATTTTATTACAAGCACTATTAACATTATCATTATTAATATTATTATTGGTATTATGATGGGACTTATTGTATTTACTTTCATATTTGAATTTAATGGAGATCCAGCTCAACAAGGTCCAGGTTTGATTTTTGTATCTTTGATGAGTTTGTTTTCAAATATTGACCCAATTGGCTTTTTACCTTTGGGAAATATTTTAGCTGTGGCTTTTTTTATAGCTTTGTTTTTTGCAGGGATTACTTCAGCAGTTTCCATGATAGAACCTTTAACCTTTTATTTAATCAATTCTTATAATTTTACAAGAAAAAAAGCTTTGATTTTTATAGCTTTCATTGTGTATTTTTTGGGAAGTTTGTGTATTTTATCAGGAATTGAGTGGAGTAAAGATTCTTTAGAATTTTTTGGAAAAAGTTTTTTTGATATATTAGATTTTATTGCTTCAAATTTAATGATGCCTTTAGGTGGATTATTTGGTGCAATCTTTGTAGGTTTTGTGCTTAAAAAAGAAGCTTTACAAACTTTATTTTATCCTTATATGAGGGGTAAATACTTTGAGTGTTGGTATTTTTTTGTAAGATATATCTCGCCTTTAGCTGTGATTTTAATCATGGCAAAACAATTATTTTTTTAAGGTTAAAAGATGAATGAAAAATTTTCTAAAATAGGCTTTGTATTAGCGGTAGCAGGTTCAGCTGTTGGACTTGGAAATGCTTGGAAATTTCCAACTTTAGTGGGTAACAATGGCGGTTCAGCTTTTGTGGTGGTATATTTACTTTTAACCTTGGGTGTGGCTTTTGTGATATTTTTGGCTGAACTTAGCATAGGAAAACTTAGTGAAAAAGATCCTGTAAATGCTTATTATACTTTAGCGCCAAAAAATAAAAAGGCATGGTCATTTGCGGGATTTTTTATGCTTGGTGCTATTATTTTAGTGTCTTTTTATAGTGTTGTTATAGGTTGGATAGCAAAATATGCTTATTTTGGGTTTTTTGAATTACCTAAAGATACAAAAGAAGCAGGCGCTATTTTTGGAAATTTACTTTCTAATGATGTTTTATCTCAATTTATATGTTTTACTTTTGTGTTTATGGTAATTTTTTATGTAGTATCAAAAGGTGTTAAAAGTGGTATAGAAAAACTCAATGTTTGGATGATGCCAAGCTTATTTATACTGCTTATTTTAATGCTTGGATATTCTTTTAGTATGGATGGTTTTTCTAAAGCAAGTGAGTTTTTATTTGTACCTGATTTTTCAAAATTAAGTGTTAATTCTATATTAGATGCACTAGGGCTTGCATTTTTTAGTATGTCTTTGGGTGTATGTGTGATTTTAACTTATGCAGCAAGTTTGCCCGATAAAACAAATTTTATAAGCAGTGCTTTAAATATTATCATTATTAATACTATCATTGGTTTGATGATGGGACTTATTGTATTTACTTTTATATTTGAATTCGGAGCCGATCCTACTCAACAAGGTCCAGGACTTATATTTATATCATTAACAACGCTTTTTGCAAAGTTAGGGTTTTTGGGAAATGTTTTAGCCATAGCCTTTTTTATAGCTTTATTTTTTGCAGGGATTACTTCGGCTATTTCTATGATAGAACCTTTTACTTTTTATCTTATAAATCGTTATCAAATTTCAAGAAAAAAAGCTTTGGTTTTTGTGGGTATGATTGTTTATTTTCTTGGAAGTTTATCTATACTTTCTTTTTATCATGTAAGTGCATCAAGTTTAAATTTCTTTGGGAAAAGTTTTTTTGATATTTTAGACTTTTTCATACAAAATTTGCTAATGCCAATTTCTGCTTTAATTACAGCATTTTTTGTGGGTTTTGTGCTTAAAAAAGAAGCTTTACAAACTTTATTTTACCCATTTATGCGTGGGATATATTTTGAAATTTGGTATATCTTTTTAAGATACATTTCTCCATTAGCGGTTATTTTAATCATGGCTAGACAGCTTTTTTTCTAAGGTGTTAAAATGAATGATAAATTTTCTAAAATAGGTTTTGTATTAGCAGTAGCAGGTGGAGCTATAGGGCTTGGAAATGCTTGGAAATTTCCAACCTTAGTAGGCCAAAATGGTGGTTTTGCTTTTGTGCTTTTGTATTTGCTTTTGACTATTAGTATAGGATTTTGTGTATTTTTGGCTGAAATTGCTATGGGAAGATTAAGTCAGAGTGATCCTGTAAATGCTTATAAAAGCTTAGCAACTAAATATGCTCAAAAATGGAAATTTGCTGGATTTTTTATGCTCGGTGGAATTTTTGTATTATCTTTTTATCTTGTTATTATGGGTTGGGTTTTAAAATACATGATAACTTCGATTTATTATCTACCTAGTAATACTCAAGAAGCAGGAGCTTTATTTGGAAATTTAATACAAAATAGTATTTTAGAAAGTAGTTTGTATTTTTTAATTGCTTTTTTTCTTACCTTGTTTGTTGTCTCAAGAGGGGTTAAAAGCGGTATAGAAAAACTTAATGTTTGGATTATGCCAAGTTTGTTTATTATGCTTGTTTTAATGCTAGTATATTGTTTTTTTCAAGATGGTTTTAAGGAAGCTTTTGTTTATTTGTTTTATCCTGATTTTACCAAGCTTAGTTTAAACTCTGTTTTAACAGCTTTAGGTCTTGCTTTTTTTACTTTATGTTTAGGTATAGGTTGTATTACCACTTATGCAGCCTCTTTAAAAGACGATACAAATTTAATTACAAGTTCGGCCATAATTGTGCTTTTAAATATCAGTATAGGTTTGATGATGGGACTTATTGTATTTACTTTTATATTTAAATTTAATGCTAATCCTGCAGAAGGAGCTGGGCTTGTATTTATATCTTTAACAACTTTATTTTCTAATTTAGGTGCTATCTTTGGACATTTTTTAGCTTTTTATTTTTTCTTAGCTTTATTTTTTGCAGGGATTACTTCAGCAGTTTCTATGATAGAACCTTTTACTTTTTATCTTGTAAATGAATATAAAATTTCAAGAAAAAAAGCTTTGGTTTTTATAGGCTTTGTAGTTTTTCTTTTGGGAATGAGTTGTATTTTATCTTTTAGTGCTAATTATGGGGCTAGCTTTAGTTTTTTTGGTTTAAGTTTTTTTGATATTTTAGATAAATTAACTTCTAATTTTATGCTCCCACTTGGAGCTATTGCAAGTGCTATTTTCGTAGGATTTTTTGTGGAAAAAATAAAAATTTACAATTTATTTTCTAAGTTTATGAGTAGAAGTATTTTTGAAGTATGGTATTTTTTACTTAGATTTGTTGCACCTATTGCGATTATTATCATTATGTTAAATCAAATTTTATAAATTTATTTTTTAAGAAAGTAGAGTTATAATTGCAAAGATGTAAAAATAAGGAAAAATTATGGCTAAAAAGTTAATTGATGTGATGGATACCACATTTAGGGATGGTTTTCAATCTGTTTATGGTGCTAGAGTTTTAATGAATGATTTTTTTCCTGCCCTAGAAGCAGCTAAAGAAGCAGATATTAAGCATTTTGAATTTGGTGGTGGAGCTAGATTCCAAAGTTTATTTTTTTATTTGAACGAAAATGCTTTTGAAATGATGGACAAATTTAGAGCCATCGTTGGAAAAGATGCAAATTTACAAACTCTTGCAAGAGGGGTTAATACCGTAGCACTTGATACAGGTAGTAAAGAAATTATCAATTTGCATGCAAAAATGTTTGCAAAACACGGCACAACTACAATAAGAAATTTTGATGCATTAAATGATGTAAATAATTTAAAATTTAGTGGAGAATGTATAGTTAAACATGGTTTAAAACATGAAATTACCATTACTTTAATGGATTTACCTCCAAAATGTAAAGGTGCGCATGATGTGCCATTTTATGAAAGAATTTTAAAAGAAGTCCTACAAGCTCAAATTCCTTTTGATAGTATTTGTTTTAAAGATGCAAGCGGAACTTCAAATCCAAATAAAATTTATGAAGTTATTAAAATGGCTAGAAAAAACCTGCCTGAAAATATGCATATAAGATTACATACGCATGAAACCGCAGGGGTAAGCATAGCATGCTATTTAGCGGCTTTAGAAGCAGGTGTTGATGGTATAGATTTAGCTGCAGCTCCTGTTAGTGGCGGTACTTCTCAACCTGATATTTTAACAATGCTTCATGCTCTAAAAGGAAGCAATTTTGATCTTGGTTTAGATGAAGAAAAAATTTTAAAATACGAAGAAGTGTTAAAAGATTGTTTAAAAGATTATTTTCTACCACCTGAAGCAACAGCGGTGAATCCTTTAATACCTTTTTCACCTATGCCGGGTGGAGCACTAACTGCTAATACACAAATGATGAGAGATAATAATATTTTAGATAAATTTCCTCAAGTTATAAAAGCTATGCAAGAAGTAGTAGAAAAAGGTGGTTATGGTACTTCTGTTACTCCTGTATCGCAGTTTTATTTCCAGCAAGCTTTTAATAATGTAATGTTTGGTCCTTGGAAAAAAATTGCAGATGGATATGGAAAAATGGTTTTAGGATATTTTGGAAAAACTCCCGTTGCTCCAGATCCTGAAGTAATTAAGCTTGCAAGCGAGCAATTAAAATTAGAACCAACTACAAAATTAGCCACAGATATTGCTGATGCTGATGAGAGCAAAAGTACAGCTTATATTAAAAACTTATTAGAAAAAGAAAATTTAGAAACAAGTGAAGAAAATATTTTTATCGTTGCAGCTTGTAAAGAAAAAGGCATAGCTTTCTTAAAAGGTGAAGCTAAGGTTAATGTTAGAAAAAATAGCAAATTAAAATCAAGTCTTATCGATGAAAATCAATTTACCGTTTCAGTTAATGGTAACAAATACCATGTAGAAGTAAGTGCAGGTTTTGATAGAGATGTTAATGTTAAAAGTGCTGTAAAAGTAAGTGCAGATAATGCAAAAGTTGCAAAAACTCAAGTAAATGATAATGCTATTGTTGCAAGTATGAATGCAAATGTATTTAAAATTTTAGTTAAAGAAAATGATAGTGTAAAGGCAGGTCAAGTTGTAGCTGTACTTGAAGCTATGAAAATGGAAATCGAGGTTAATGCAAGTAAAGATGGAGAAATTGCAGAGCTTTTAGTAAATGCTGGTGAGAGCGTAAGTGAAGGTCAAGCTTTAATGACTTATAAATAAGGAGGTAAAGATGAAAGGTTTAGAAAATTTAGGCTTAGAAAATATCGGACAAGTTTTTCACAATCTTAGCTATGATGAGCTTTTAAAGCACGAAAAAAACAACAATGAAGGTGTATGTACTAAAAATGGTACCTTTAGTGTAGATACAGGGATTTTTACTGGAAGAAGTCCTAAAGATAAATATTTTGTAAAACAAGATCCTTCGCAAAAATACATTGCTTGGGGTAAGATTAATCAGCCTATTAGTGAGGAATTATTTGAAAAGCTTTTAGCAAAAGCTAAAAAACAACTTAGTAATAGTGATATTTATATCCAAGATGCATATTGTGGAGCTTCGTTAAAAAGTCGTAAAGCTGTGCGTTTTGTAACTCAAATTGCATGGCAAGCACATTTTGTAAAAAATATGTTTATTCGTCCAAAAGAAGAAGAACTTAGTGAGTTTAAACCTGATTTTGTGGTGTATAATGCTTGCAAATGTATTAATGAAGATTATAAAAAAGATGGTTTAAATTCAGAGGTTTTTGTCATTTTTAACATAGAAAAAAATATAGCAGTAATTGGTGGAACTTGGTATGGTGGAGAGATGAAAAAAGGAATTTTTTCTATGATGAATTATTGGCTTCCACTAGAAAATAAACTTTCTATGCATTGTAGTGCTAATGTTGGAGAAAAAGGTGATGTAGCGCTTTTCTTTGGGCTTAGTGGTACAGGTAAAACTACTCTTTCAACTGATCCAAAAAGAAAATTAATAGGCGATGATGAGCATGGTTGGGATGATGAGGGTGTGTTTAATTTTGAAGGAGGTTGTTATGCAAAATGTATTAACCTTGATCCTCAAAGTGAACCAGAAATTTATGGAGCTATAAAGCAAAATGCACTTTTAGAAAATGTAGTTTTAAAAGATGATTTAAGCGTTGATTTCAATGATGGTTCTAAAACTGAAAATACTAGAGTTTCTTATCCGATAGAGCATATTTTAAATCACGAGCCAAGCCTTAGTGCAGGTCATCCTAGTAATATCATTTTCCTTTCAGCGGATGCTTTTGGTGTTTTACCTCCGGTTAGTAAGCTTAGTAAAGAACAAGCAATGTATTATTTTCTAAGTGGTTATACTGCTAAAGTAGCAGGTACTGAAAGAGGCATTACTGAGCCTGTTGCGACTTTTTCAGCTTGTTTTGGAGAAGTGTTTTTGCCATTACACCCAACTGTTTATGCAAAACTTTTGGGCGAAAAAATCAGCAAGCATAATGTAAATGTTTATCTGGTAAATACCGGTTGGAGCGGTGGAGCTTATGGTGTAGGTAAAAGAATGAGTATTAAAGCTACTAGAGCTTGCATTAATGCGATTTTAGATGGTAGTATACAAAATTGTGAGTTTGAAAACTATGATTTATTTAATCTTGCAGTTCCAAAAGAATTAGCGGGTGTAGAAAGTAAGTTATTAAACCCTGTTAATACTTGGGAGGATAAAAAAGCTTATGAAGAAACTAAATTAAAGCTTGCAAAAATGTTTATAGAAAATTTCAAACGCTATGAAGATGTAAAAGAAGGAGCAGAATTTAAACTAGCTGGTCCTGCTATCTAAAAAGAGTTAAGCTCTTTTTAGAATAAAGATTGAGGATTGATTTGGGTTTCTTTATTTTTTGGAAGCTCAAATCCACCTAACATATGAAAATGCAAATGAAAAACTTCTTGTCCGCTATTTTTTCCACAATTTGTGATTAATCTATACCCGCTTTTATCTAGTCCTAAAAGAGTAGCTAGTTCTTGGATAAATTGTGTCATTTCACTCATTAATTCAGGTCTTAATTCTTGAAAGTTTTCAAAATGTTCTTTTGGAATGATTAAAATATGAATAGGTGCTTTAGGATTGATATCATGAAAAGCTAAAAATTTTTCACTTTCTAAAACTTTATTAGCAGGGATTTTTCCTTCTACGATTAGTTCAAATACGGTTTTTTCTCTCATTTAGTAATCCTTTTTTTGTTATTTTTTGCTAATTTTAAATAATTTTACATTAGAATGTTTAAAAAAAATTTAGTTGGAGCTAAAATTGCAAGATATGATAGAAAAAATTGCTTCTGTAAATACTTTAGCAGAGCTTGAAAATATAAAAGTAAGTGTTTTAGGAAAAAAAGGTATTTTGACTTTAGAATTTGCAAAGTTAAAAGATTTGCAAGGTGAAGAAAAAAAAGAATTTGCCAATGGTTTAAATAAAACAAGAGATGAATTTAATGAGGCTTATCAAATAAAATTAAAAGAATTAGAAGAAAAAGCTTTAAATGAAAAAATGAAACAAGATGTGCAAGATTTTAGCTTTTTTGATGAAACTTCAAATGCAGGTGCTTTGCACCCAATCATGCAAACTATGGATAAAATTATAGAATATTTTACAGCTTTAAATTTCAGTATAGAAAAAGGGCCTTTGATCGAGGATGATTTTCATAATTTTGAAGCATTAAATTTACCACAAAATCATCCTGCAAGAGATATGCAAGATACTTTTTATTTTGAAGATAAAACCTTGCTTAGATCTCAAACTTCTCCAGTTCAAATTAGAACTATGCTATCTCAAAAACCACCTATTAGAATGATAGCACCAGGTGCAGTTTTTAGAAGAGATTTTGATATTACTCATACCCCTATGTTTCATCAAGTAGAAGGACTTGTGGTAGAAGAAGGCGATAAGGTAAATTTTGCAAATTTAAAAGATATGCTAGAGCATTTTTTAAAACATATGTTTGGCGATGTAAAAGTGCGTTTTAGACCTAGCTTTTTTCCTTTTACAGAGCCATCTGCTGAAGTAGATATTTCTTGTGTGTTTTGTAAAGGTTGTGGATGTAGGGTTTGTAAGCAAACAGGATGGCTTGAAGTTTTAGGATGTGGCGTTGTTGATCCTAATGTTTATAAATTTGTTGGTTATAAAAATGTAAGTGGCTATGCTTTTGGTTTGGGTGTGGAGCGTTTTGCTATGCTTTTACATAAAATTCCTGATTTGCGTTCTATGTTTGAAGGTGATTTAAGATTATTGGAGCAATTTAGATGATTATTAGTAGAAATTGGTTAAATGAATGGATTGATTTAAGTGAAATATCAACACAAACTATAGTAAATACTTTAAATTCCATAGGATTAGAGGTTGATAGTTTCAAAAGTGTTAAAGCTCCCCAAAAAGTTGTAATAGGTAAGGTTTTAGAAAAAGTTAAACATGAAAATTCAGATAAATTGAATATTTGTAAAGTAGATGTTGGGAATGAAATCTTACAAATTGTTTGTGGTGCAAAAAATGTTGATAAAGATCAATTTGTAGCCGTATCTTTAGTAGGTACAGTGCTTCCTAGCGGACTTGAGATAAAACCTGCCAAACTTAGAGGGGTTGAATCTATGGGTATGATTTGCTCTTCTAGTGAGCTTGGTTTTGGAAAAAGTAATGAAGGCATTATGGTTTTAGATGAAAGTATGGGAGAGTTAGTTTTAGGAAAAGCTCTTAATGAATATGATTTGTTTAATGATGAATTAATTGAAATAGAACTTACTCCAAATCGCGGGGATTGCTTGAGTTTATATGGTGTTGCTAGAGATTTAAGTGCAGCACTTGATTTAAATTTAAAAGAATTAAATCCTTTAAAAGAAGGTGAAAATAGCGTAGGTATAGGAAGAATACTAAGTGTTAAAAATCAAAGTGATGTTGAAGGATTTTTTGCTTATAAGGCACTAGAGATTAAAGAAGAATTTAAGTTAAATATCACGATACAAATTCGTCTTGCTTTGATTGAAGCATATAAAAATAACAACATAGAAAATCTTTTAACTTATGCAACTCATGCAAGTGGAGTGATTTTTTGTGCTTATGATTTTCATAAGCTTTGTCAAGATTGTCAAATTGATGAAAAGATTGTTTTAGAGATTAAAACTCAAGAGCATGGAGAGTATGGGGTTTATTATAAAGATGAGTTGATTGCTTTAGCAGGTATAGAGCAAGAAGATAAATTTAAAATTAATGATGAGAGTAAAATCATCATTATAGAAGCAAGCTATACTCATCCTCAAACTATAGCAAATGCAATAGCCTTTTATAAAAAGAAAAATGATACTATATATCGTTCTTTAAGAGGTAGTGAGCCTAAGCTTTCTTTGGGAATGGAGTATTTATTTAATGAGTGCTTAAAAATTAGTGCAATGAGTGTTTTTTCAGGAAGCCAACAAGTTTTTAAAGAAAATGAAGCAAATATTATTGGGATTTTTGGTACAGAGGTTGATAAAATCATTGGTATGCCTATAGATAAAAATAATTTAGTCAAAATTCTTAGAAAACTAGGCTTTGAAATAAGTGTGGTAAATGATGAACAATTTAATATTAAAATTCCACTTCACCGTAGTGATATAGTAAATATAGCTGATATTAGTGAAGAAATAGTAAGAATTATCGGTATTGATAATATCCCATCAAAAGCTTTAGAATTTAGAGAAAAAAATCGTTTAAATCAAGTATATTTTGATTATCAAGAGCTTAAAAATTTAAGATTAAAAGCAAGCAACAATGGATATTTTGAAAGTGTGCATTATGTTTTGGATAATGAAGAAGAATTAAGTCAGCTAGGATTTAAATGTATTAAAAACAAACTCATTAATCCTATTACTAACGAACTTAATACTTTAAGAAGTACTTTGATAAATCATCTTTTAAATGCAGTAAGCTTTAATCTAAGAAATTCAAAAAAGAAAATTAAACTTTTTGAGTGTGGTAGTGTTTTTGATGAGTTTTCAAATGAGCATGCTAAATTTGCAATGATCTTTAGTGGTTATAAAGAAGAAGCTAAAATCACAAATAAGGCCAAGCCTGTTTTAGTGGATTTTTATACCTTTTTAGCAGAATTAAAAAGCATTATAGGTGAGTTTAGTTTACAAAAATCAGAATATGCATTTTTAAGTCCATATGAACAAGCAAATGTATATAAAAACGGCAAGCGTATAGGTTTTGTAGGTAGAGTGCATTTAAGTATAGAAAATGAAAGGGATTTGGTTAAAACTTATATTTGTGAGCTTGATTTGGAAGGCTTAAAACAAGACTTTAAAACCGCTAAAGCATATTCTAAATTTCCATCTATGAGCAGGGATTTAAGTATAGTTATACCTAAGGGTTTTGAATATGAAAAAATCAAACACACTATTGCTAAATTAAATATCGAAAGATTAGAAAGCTTTAGAGTGGTAGATTTATATACAGATGAGAATTTAGGCGATTTTTATAGCTTGACTATTAATTTGGTATTTAGAGATTTTGAAAAAACCTTAGAAGATAATATTATCCTTGAGTATATTGATAAAATTATCAAAGCTTTAGATGATGAGCATGGTTTAAAACTTCGATGAAGATAGGTCCTATTGATTCTTTTAAAGTAGAGCTTGAAGATATAGCTTCTGATAAGTCTATATCTCATCGCTTTGCTATTTTTTCTTTGCTTACTCAAGGAACTTGTAAGATTAAAAATTATCTAAAAGCACAAGACACTTTACATACTTTAGCAATCATTCAAGCTTTAGGAGCTGAAGTTGAAGAAATTGATGGATTAATTTATATTAAAGCTCCAAAATATATAAAATCTCCAAATTGCGTTTTAGATTGTGGAAATTCAGGTACAGCTATGAGACTTTTAATAGGTTTTTTAAGTGCTATTGAAGATGAATTTTTTGTTCTTAGTGGAGATTGTTATTTAAATGCTAGGCCAATGAAGCGAGTGAGTGGGCCTTTGATGAGTTTAGGAGCTAAGATTTTTGGAAGAGCTAATGCAAATTTAGCGCCTATTTGCATACAAGGGGCTAAGTTAGATGGTTTTGACTTTAGTAGTAATATTGCTTCAGCTCAAGTAAAATCAGCTTTAATTTTAGCAGCTTTATTTGCCAAAAAAGAAAGTTATTTTAAAGAAGTTGAGCTTTCAAGAGATCATAGTGAGATTATGCTTAATAAAATGGGAGCTTGCATTGAGTATTTAAATGAGGATAAAACTTTTATCAAAATCAATCCTTTAAAAGAAAAATTAAAAGCATTTGAAGTATGTGTACCAAATGATCCATCATCAGCCTTTTACTTTGCCTTAGCTGCTTGTATTTTACCTCATTCAAAAGTAGTCTTAAAAAATGTTTTGTTAAATAAAACACGCATTGAAGCCTTTAAAATTTTAGAAAAAATGGGTGCAAAGATCACTTATAATATTACTAATGAAGATTTTGAAAGTATTGGAGAAATTTGTGTTGAAAGTACGCCTTTAAAGGCGGTAAATGTGAGTGAAAATATCGCATGGTTGATTGATGAAATTCCAGCTTTGGCTATAGCTTTTGCTTGTGCAAAAGGAAAAAGCATTATAAAAAATGCTAAAGAATTGCGCGTAAAAGAAAGTGATAGAATCAAATCAATTGTATTAAATTTGCAAAAATGTGGCATAAAAGTAAAAGAATTTGAAGATGGCTTTGAAGTAGAAGGCGGCGAAGTTAAAAATGCTAAAATAGAAAGCTTTGGAGATCATAGAATTGCGATGAGTTTTTTAATTTTAGGTTTAAGATGTGGAATGGAAGTAGATGATAGTGAATGCATCAAAACTTCTTTTCCAAATTTTATTGAGATTTTAAAGCAAATAGGAGCTAAGATTGGAGATTGAATTAGCAAAAAGTTATGGATTTTGTTTTGGAGTAAAAAGAGCTATTAAAAAAGCCGAGCAGATTAAAGATGCAGCTACTATAGGACCTTTAATTCATAATAATGAAGAAATCACAAGACTTTGGAAAAATTATAATGTTAAAACATTAAATGATATCAATGAATTAAGCACAGAAAAAAAAGCCATCATTAGAACCCATGGTATTACAAAGCAAGATTTAGAAAAATTAAAGCAAAAAGATATAGAAATTTTTGATGCTACATGTCCTTTTGTGACTAAACCTCAAAAAATTTGTGAACAAATGAGCAATGAAGGTTATGAAGTTGTTATTTTTGGGGATGAAAATCATCCTGAAGTAAAAGGGGTTAGAAGTTATGTAAGTACTAAAGCTTATGTAGTGCTTGATGAAAAAGAATTGCTTGATATTAAATTGCCTTCTAAAATTGCAGTAGTATCACAAACTACAAAAAAGATAGAAAAATTTATGGAGATTGTGAATTTTTTAATGCTTAGAGTTAAGGAAGTGCGTGTTTTTAATACAATATGTGATGCGACTTTTAAAAATCAAGAAGCAATCAATGAACTTGCTAAAAAAAGTGATGTAATGATAATAGTTGGAGGGAAGAACTCAGCCAATACTAAACAGCTTTTTTTGATAGCAAAAAACTATTGTGAAGATAGTTATTTAATCGAAAATGAAAAAGAAATTCAGAAAGAATGGTTTAGCAGTAAAGAAAAATGTGGCATTAGTGCGGGTGCTTCTACACCTGATTGGGTGATTGATTTGGTTTTGGAAAAAATCAAAGAATACGCCAAAATTAACTAAGTTTAAAGAAAACAATACTATAATCAACAATTAAAATTTAAAACAAAGGACCACAATGAGCGAGGTGAACAAAAAAGTTCAAAACAGACTAGAGGATATTATCATAGAAGAAGATTTTGAGCAAATGCTTGAAGAATCTTTTAAGTCTGATGAGGAGGCAACTACACAGGGTATAATTGTCGCGATTAAAGGCGATGAGGTATTTGTAAATGTAGGACAAAAATCAGAAGGTATTTTAGCAATAGAAGAAATTCAAAACGAAAAAGGCGAATTTATCTTCAAAGAAGGTGATACATTAGAAGTTGCTATAGTAGGTTCTCGCGGTGGCAGATCTTTACTTTCTCATAAAAAAGCTTTAAGAAAACAAAAAGTTAAAGAATTTATTAACAATTATAAAGATGATGAAAGTATATTTGATGTAAAAATCATTGGTAAAAATAGAGGTGGCTTTGTAGCTGTGGATGAAGATGGAGTGGAGTTTTTCCTACCAAAATCACAAAGCAGTTTTAAAGATTCAAACAATATTATCAATAAAACTTTTAAAGTTAAAATTATAAAAATAGATAAAGAAGCTCAGAGTATAGTAGTTTCTAGAAAAAAAATAGTAGATGAGGAAAGAAAAAAACGCAAAGAAATTATTTCAAATGTATTAAATCAAGAAGAAATTATAGAAGGTGTTGTTAAAAAAATCACTACTTACGGTATGTTTGTTGATGTAGGTGGTGTTGATGGTTTAGTTCATTATAGCGAAATTTCTTATAAAGGACCAGTAAATCCTAGTTTGTTGTATAATGAAGGTGATAAAGTTCCTGTAAAAGTGATTAAATATGATAAAGATAAAAAACATCTTTCTTTATCTATAAAACTTGCCATGCCTGATCCTTGGGATGAAATTAAAGATGGTTTAGAAGTTGGCGATACTATTAAAGTTACGGTTTCAAATATAGAACCATATGGTGCTTTTGTAGATTTAGGAAATGATATAGAAGGATTTTTACATATAAGTGAAATTTCTTGGGATAAAAATGCTAAAAATCCAAAAGACTATATTAACGAAGGTCAAGAGCTTGATGTGGAAGTGATTGAAATTAATGCTAAAGAAAGAAGACTTAGAGTTTCTTTAAAAAATTTATTAGCAAAACCTTTTGATGAGTTTTTAAAATCATATAAAGTAGGTGATGTGCTAAAAGGCAGCGTTACTTCTGTGACTAATTTTGGCGCCTTTATAAAAATTGCTAATTTGGAAGGTTTATTGCATAATGAAGATGCTTCTTGGAATAGAAGTGATAAATGTAAAGATATGTATAAAGTTGGTGATGTTGTAGAAGTTAAAATCATTAAACTAGATAAAGAAAATCAAAAAATTTCTTTAAGTACTAAAGAATTACAAAAAAGTCCTGTTCAAGTTTATGCTCAAAAACACCAAGTAAATGATGTTATATCTGGTAAAATTAGAGATATTAAAGATTTTGGAGTTTTTGTAGAGCTTGAAGAAGGCGTTGATGCGCTTATTCATAAAGAGGATTTAGGTAATATTGATTTTTCAAGTTTAAAAGTAGGTGATACAATAGAAGCTTTGATTGTTTTCATTGATGAAAAGAAAAATAGAATTCGTTTAAGCGTAAAAAGCCTTGCAAGAATGAAAGAAAGAGAAGCGTTAAATGAAATCAATGATAATGACAAAGTAACTTTAGGTGATATTATCAAAGATCAACTTTTATAATAAAAAATGAAAAAATATACCCTTTATGGTATTTTAGGTTTTTTAAGCCTAATTTTATTTATTGCTTTTATTTTTATGGTGAGATATGTAGATATTGGGAATTTACCTATCTCACAAAATGTTAAATATTCTTTTGATGAAATAAAAAAAGAGTTGCCACAAACTTGGCAAGATAAACTTTCAAATATTAAAATCAATGATTTTTCTCCAGCAGCAAATGAATTTTATATGAGTTTTAATATGGATGATTCTGTAGTAAAGCCAAAACAAAAATTTTATATGCTCGATGTAAATAAAAATGATGTTTATTCTATGTTTTGTTTAAAGCAAACTCTGCATTCTTTTTTTATCAAATACACTTTAACACAGAGTAAAGATGAAGTGGCAATTTATTTAGATACAAATAATGAAAAAGTATTAAATACACTGATCGACAAATTAAAAATTTATAATATAAATGCAAAATTAAAGGAGGTTTGGTTATGAAAAAAATTATTGTATGTGATGCGATATTAGACAAAGGCGTAGAACTTTTAAGAAGAGCTGATGATGTTGAGCTTATCGAAGCAGCACATTTACCTAAAGATGAACTTTTAACAAAATTAAATGATGTAGATGTTGCTATTACTAGAAGTTCAACGGATGTGGATTTGAAATTTATCAATGCATGTTCTAATTTAAAAGCTTTAGTTAGAGCAGGCGTTGGGGTTGATAATGTTGATATAGATGAATGCTCTAAAAAAGGTATTATAGTAATGAATGTACCAACGGCTAATACCATAGCAGCAGTTGAGCTTACTATGAATCATTTATTATGCTCTGCAAGATCTTTTGTAAATGCTCATAATTTTTTAAAAATACAAAGAAAATGGGAAAGAGAAAAGTGGTATGGTGTTGAACTTATGAATAAAACTTTAGGAGTTATAGGTTTTGGCAATATAGGTTCAAGAGTAGCTGTACGCGCAAAAGCTTTTGGTATGAAAGTTATAGCTTATGATCCTTATGTGGTAGCTTCTAAAATGACTGATTTGGGTATAGAGTGTGTGAATTCTTTAGATGTAATCTTAACTCAAAGTGATTTTATTACCATACATACGCCAAAAACAAAAGAAACAACAGATATGATTTCTTTTGAAGAAATTTCTAAAATGAAAGATGGGGTAAGATTGATAAATTGTGCCAGAGGTGGTCTTTATAATGAAGATGCATTGTGCGAGGGGTTAAAAAGTGGTAAAATAACTTGGCTTGGTATCGATGTGTTTAATAAAGAACCAGCAACTAATCATCCGTTTTTAGACTTTGAAAATGTTTCTGTTACTTCTCATCTTGGTGCAAACACTTTAGAAAGTCAAGAAAATATCGCTATCCAAGCATGCGAGCAAGCTTTAAATGCTGCAAGAGGAATTTCTTATCCTAATGCTTTAAATTTACCGATTAAAACTGAAGATTTACCAAGTTTTGTAGCACCTTATATTGAGCTTATTTCCAAAATGGGCTTTTTGGCTGCTCAGCTTGATAAAACTCCTATTAAGGCTATTAAACTTGAGAGCGAAGGACAAATTAGCGAGTATAATGAGTCTTTACTAACTTTTGCAACAGTGAGTGTTTTAAGAGGAATTTTAGGTGAGAATATTAATTATATTAACGCACATTTTGTAGCTAAAGATAAGGGCGTAGAACTTTCTTCTTGTATTCTACCAAGTAGTGGTTATAGTAATAAAATCACTATAAAAGTAATTACAGATAATTCTAACCTTTCTATCTCAGGAACTATTTTTGGTGAAAATGAACAAAGAATAGTAGAATTAAATGGTTTTGATGTAGATTTTAAACCAAAAGGGAAAATGATAATTTTAAACAATAATGACATACCAGGAGTTATTGCTAATGTTAGCGGAATTTTAGCCAAAAATAATGTCAATATAGCTGATTTTAGACTTGGTAGAAATGGCTTTGGAAAAGCTTTGGCTGTAATTTTGCTTGATACAAAAATTTCAAAAGCTTTGCTTGAGGAATTAAGAGCTATTGATGCTTGTATTTTTGCAGAATATGCAGAAATTTAAGGCTTTTTATAAGCCTTAATTGTTACAATTATTTTTTAATTTTAAAATTAAGGAAAATATATGGCTTCTTATGGAATGGGAGATTTAAAAAAAGGTTTAAAAATAGAAATTGATGGTATTCCTTTTAAAATCGTAGAATATCAACATGTAAAACCAGGAAAAGGTCCTGCTTTTGTTCGTATTAAAATTAAATCTTTTATCGATGGTAAGGTTTTAGAAAAAACTTTCCATGCAGGGGATAAATGTGAATCTCCAAATTTAGAAGAAAAACAAATGCAATATCTATACGATGATGGTGAAAATTGTCAATTTATGGATACTCAAACTTATGAGCAAGTTGCAATTAGTGATGAAGATGTGGGTGAAGCTAAAAAATGGATGCTTGATGGAACTATGGTAGATGTTTTATTTCACAATGGAAAAGCAATTGGTGTGGAAGTGCCTCAAGTAATGGAACTTAAAATTATTGAAACAGCGCCGAATTTCAAAGGCGATACTCAAGGCTCAAATAAAAAACCAGCTACTTTAGAAACAGGTGCGGTAGTACAAATTCCTTTCCATGTATTAGAAGGGGAAGTAATCCGCGTTGATACTGTGCGTGGAGAGTATATAGAAAGAGCAAATAAATAATCCCTTATTTAAGGGATTATAAAGTTCTTAATTTATTAATTTCATCTCTAAGCATTGCCGCTTTCTCAAACTCAAGATTTTTAGCTGCTTCTAGCATTTGTTTTCTTAATTCTTTTACTATTTTAGCGCGTTCTTTCGCAGGCATTTTTTCAAGTTCTTTGCCTTTACGATAAATTTCTCCTTGTTCAAGCTCATGTTTTAAACTTTCTTCTATGTTTCTTTTTACTGAGGTTGGTGTGATGTTGTGCTTTTTATTATAAGCTTCTTGTAGGGTTCTTCTTTCATTGGTAGTATCGATAGCTTCTTGCATAGATTTTGTGATTTTTTTAGCAAAAAGCAATACTTTTCCATTGACATTTCTAGCCGCGCGTCCCATCGTTTGAATGAGTGCAGTGGTGCTTCTTAAAAAGCCTTCCTTGTCTGCATCCATAATCGCTATAAGGGAAACTTCAGGTAAATCAAGTCCTTCTCTTAAAAGATTAATCCCGATTAAAATATCAAAAGCGCCACTTCTTAAGCCACGGATGATTTCATTGCGCTCAATTGCATCAATTTCTGAGTGCATGTATTTTACTTTTAAGCCAAGTTCTAAGTAGTATTTACTAAGCTCTTCAGCCATTTTTTTAGTTAAAACGGTTATTAAAACTCTTTCATTACGCTCTATAACTTTTTTAGCTTCATCATATAAAATTTCTACTTGATTTTCACTATCTTTGATTTCTATTTTAGGATCTAAAAGCCCTGTTGGACGCATGATTTGATAAAAAATATTTTCTTTGCTTAATTCTAGTTCTAAAGGTGCAGGTGTGGCTGAAACAAATAAAAATTTACAATTTTTATTAATAAATTCATCAAACATCAAAGGTCTATTATCTAAGGCACTTGGCAAGCGAAAACCATAATCAACCAAAGTTTGCTTTCTGCTTCTATCCCCTGCAAACATTCCGCGAAATTGTGGTAAAGATACATGAGATTCATCTACAATGACTAAAAAATCTTGATTTTTAATGGCAAAATAATCAAAAAGCGTATAAGGTGTATCGCCGCTCTTAAGCCCTGTTAAATGCAAGGCATAATTTTCAACTCCTTTGCACATGCCAGTACTTTGAAGCATTTCAAGGTCAAATTCTACCCTTTGTTTTAGTCTTTGTGCTTCTACGAGTTTATTTTCATTTTCAAAATAAGCAAGGCGTTTATTTAATTCAGCTTTTATACCTTTTATAGCCTCTTTAAGTCTAGCTTCACCTACGCTAAATTGACTAGTTGGATAAAGTATAAATTTTTTTAAGTCTTTACCTTTTTTATTTTCTAAGATATTATAATGATACATCGCCTCAAGTTCATCGCCAAAAAATTCAAGTCTAATAGCTTCATCCTCATAATAAGCTGGATATATATCTACTATATCTCCATTGACTCTAAAATCAGCTCTGTCAAAGAAATTATCATTGCGTTTATAACCCATATCTACAAGTTTTTTTAAAAGTTCTTTTTGATTTATTTGCATATTAAGCTCTAAAATCAAAACCATACCCACATACTCACTTGGATTTCCCAAACCATAATTTGCTGAAACACTAGCTATGCAAATAACATCATCATAACTTAAAAGCGAAGCACTTGCGCTTAGTCTTAATCTTTCTAAGTCTTCATTAGTAGAGCTGTCTTTTTCTATAAAAACATCGGTTCTTGGTATATAAGCCTCGGGTTGATAATAATCATAATAGCTTATAAAATACTCCACATGATTATTTGCAAAAAAGCCTTTAAATTCACTATAAAGTTGCGCGCATAAGCTTTTATTGTGGCTCATGATAAGAGTAGGCATGTTTAAGTTTTTAATGATATTTGCCATAGTGAAAGTTTTTCCACTACCTGTAACACCTAGCAAGGTTTGGTATTTATTGTCTGCTTTAATGCTTTTTACTATACCATCAATAGCTTGCTTTTGATCAGGACTTGGCTTAAATTCGCTAGTAAGTTCAAACATAATTTTTCCTAACTTGTATTTTTACTAATTTTACACAAAATTTTTTCTAAAAATTTAAATTTTAAAACAAAAAGCTATGCAAAATTAAATTTTTTTTTGTTACAATATGTGTTTAAAATACTCTAAAATATAAAATCAATAAAGGCAAAAAATTATGTATGATGAAAGAATAATCAACACAATGACAGATAAAGTAAATGAGCTTTTGGCTAAATATAATGAAGTATGTGAAATAAATGAAAATTTAAGAAATGAATTAGTGAGCGTAAAAGCACAAAATGAAGCTAAAAACAATCAAATTGCGCGTTTGGAAGAAGAGCTTAAAAATAAAAATATTGAAAGTGAAGATGTGATCAAAAAAATAGAGGCAGTTCTTGGCAAACAATAATCAAAGAAAAGTTACAATCAATGTCTATGCAAAAGACTTTGTCGTAACATGCAGTAATGAATTTGCAAATCATCTTGAAGATGAGATTGCTTTAATTTCTGGAGGCACAGGTAAGATAGAACTTGCAAATTTCATTAATGCTTTTGTAAAACTTAGCTACGAAAACTATATCTTAAAAAAAGAACTCAACAAACTTATAAACACTATCGATGAAGAAATACAATAAATGCAAGTAAAAAAAGCTTTTACTTTAGTAGAGCTTATTTTTTGTATGATGATTATTGCTATTCTTAGCACAATTGCTTATCCGTATTTTTCTTTTGGAAAAAATGATGCTAAACTTATCCAAGCAAAAAGTGAGGTAGAGCTCATCAATGCTTCTTTGGCCTTACTCAAAAATCAGTTTTTATTTAAAGAAAGTAAGGATTTTCCAGCCATTTTAGATGAAGCTTTGATAAATAGTGAAAATCAAAAATTATTTTTTTGTGATAGTTTGCAAAATTACAAAAAAACAAATCATTGTACATATAGTGTATTAGATAAGCCAATTGTTTCAAGTAAAAAATCATGGATGAAAATAGCAAATACTCAATATAGATTTTTTATAAATGCTAAAAATTACATAGATTTTTCTTATAATGGTGAAAAAGTTTTTTTAGAATGTGTGAGTTTAAATTGTAAGGATTATGGGTTTTGAATTTTTATCAACTTGCTATAAAAGGATATTATTTAGATACCTTAATTTATGAAAGTGAAGAAGAAATTGAAATTTTAGATGAAGTGATAGTTGATCTTGCAAGGAAAAAAAATCTCAAAGCTATAATTTTACAAAAATGTTCAAAGCCTGATTTTAAAACCCAAGCTATAAAAGAAAAAACAGATTTTAAACTAACGCAATACCAATACGAACTTGCTCAATTTATTGCTTATTATTATGCTAGTAAAATAGCTTTTGTTTTGGGTATGTTTGAAAGCATTAAAGAGTATAAAAATGAAAAAATTCATATAGAAAAAGCACCTAGTTTAAGTAAAAACCAGCAAGAGGCTTTGGAATTTATAAAAACTAAACAAACTAGTTTATTATTTGGCGATACAGGAAGTGGTAAAACTGAAATTTATATTAGCTTGATAAAAGAATATCTAGAGCAAGGAAAGCAAGTTTTGCTTTTAATGCCAGAAATCGCTCTAACTCCGCAAATGCAAAAAAGATTAAAAGTGTATTTTGGCGAGCATTTTTTCTTGTGGCATTCTAAAATTACTAAGAAAAAAAAGCAAGAATACTTGCAAGATTTAACAAATTCAAAAGCTCTTTTAGTGGTGGGAGCTAGATCGGCTTTGTTTTTACCTTTTAAGAATTTGGGTTTGATTATTATTGATGAAGAGCATGATAATTCTTATAAAGCTTCTAATAATCCAAAAATCAATGCAAGAGATTTGGCTTTATTTGTAGCAAAAAAAATGCATATAAAAGTTCTTTTAGGTTCGGCTACTCCAAGTGTTGTAAGTTATTATAAACATCCTTGTTTTAGACTTAAAGGAACCTTTTTTGAAAGCAAAAAGCAGTTTTTATATGATGAGAGCGAGCTTAGTGTTTCATCAAAATTGCTTTTAGAATTAAAAATTAGCTTAAGAAATAAAAAGCAAGCTGTGGTATTTTTACCTACAAGGGCAAATTTTAGACAAATTTTATGCAAAGAATGCGCTAATACCATTAAATGTCCTTTTTGTTCTATTGCTTTGAGTTTACATAAAAATAAAAATGCATTAAAATGTCATTATTGCAATTTTACTAAAGAAATTGATCAAACTTGTCCAACCTGCAATGGAGTTATGCTTGAAGCTAAAAAAATGGGCACAGCAGAGCTTTGTGAGCTTTTAGAAAAAGAATTAGCCGAGTTTAATCCTATCATAAAAAGATTTGATAGTGATGAGATTAGCAGTGTAAAAAAGCTTGATATGATTTTAAAAGATTTTAACCAAGAAAAAATTGATATTTTAGTAGGCACTTCTATGCTTGCTAAAGGGCATGATTATCACAATGTGGATTTGAGTGTGATTTTAGGTCTTGATGAGTATTTATTCAGACCTAATTTTAAAGCTTTGGAAGAGACTTTGGCTCTTGCTATGCAAGTAGCAGGTCGTGCAGGTCGTAAAGGCGAGGGTAGGGTGTTTTTACAAACTAAGAATAGATCTTTTTTTGAAAAATATATACAAGATTATGATAGCTTTTTAAAAGATGAATTAAATTCTAGAAGTGAGCTTTACCCTCCATTTAAAAGACTTTTAAGGCTAATTGTTGAAGATGAGGATAAAAACAAAGCTTTAAATTTATGTGAATTTATAGCTAATAAAGTTCAAGAATTAAAACAAGTGCAATTAGTAGGACATGGTGCTTGTGGCATTGAAATGCTAAATAAGAAATGGCGTTTTTATGTATTATTGCGTGCTAATACTCATCAAGAACTTGTAAAATTTGAGCATTTTGCCTTAAATTTTAAAAATATTACTTGCGATATAGATCCAGTTGATTTTTCTTAAAAAATATATTTATTTATAAATAATTATTATTTTATAATAAAAACAATATTTTATTTTTAATTTTAAATTTATTTTGATAAGAATATACTTTTTTAATTTCTTAAATTTAAAGGAGAGAAAATGAAAAAGTTTAGTTTTCTTACAAACTGTGTACTTTTTGGTGCTTTGCTTAATAATGCTTTAGCTTGTACTACTATTTTAGTACCAAATGAAGCAAGCAAAGATGGCTCTATGTTGGTTGCAAGAAGTGCTGATAGTAAAGCAGATAAAGCACAGATTTTTTTAATCCATCCAAGAGTTGAAAACCAAAAAGGTATTTATAGTACTAAAGCACATCAAGGAATGAATGATTTTACTTACCCTTTACCTGCTAAATCTTTTCAATATAGCACTATAGCTAATTGGCAAAGTAAATTACATGGTGCTACTGGTTTTAATGAAAAGGGTGTTGGGATAAGTGCTACTGAATCAATTTATGCAAAAGATGAGCTTTTAAAATTTGATCCTTATAATGAGAAAAATGGTATTAGTGAAGATGATATTTTAGATGTTTTGCTTCCAAGAATTAAAAGTGCAAAAGAAGGTGTTCTATTATTAGGCGATATTATAGAAAAACAAGGTGCTGCTGAGGGTTTTGGAGTAGCTTTTGTGGATTCTAAAGAAATTTGGTATTTAGAAAGTGCTACAGCACATCAGTGGATGGCTGTAAAAATTCCTAATAATTCGTATTTTGTTAGCGCAAACCAGGGTAGGTTGAAGCAATTAAAATTTAACGATGAAAATACCTTGCATTCTAAAAATTTAATAAATTTTGCCGTCATTCATAAAGCGTATAATCCTAAAGTAGATAAGGATTTTGATTTTTTTAAAGTTTACACAAGAAATGATGATAGAGATTTAACTTATAATTATCCTAGAGTTTGGTGGATACAAAAAATGTTTAATCCATCTTTAAATCAAGATGTAAAAAATGGTGCTAATTTTAATGTGTTTTTAGAACCTGAACAAAAACTTAGTGTGGATGATTTAAAAAAAGCTTTAAGATCGCACTATGATAGAACAAAATATGATCCATACTCAAATTTCAATGAAGATGAAAATATTTATCGTGTTGTGAGTGTGTTTAGAACTTATGAATCTCATATCATGCAAGTTAGACCGTGGCTTCCTAAAGAGATAGGCAGGTTAAATTATGTCGCAATAGGAATGGCCGATTTGAGTGTGTATTTGCCTTATTATTTTGGTAATGATGAATTTATTGCAGGTTATCAACAAGGAACAAATGAAGCTGATGATGAATCAATTTATTGGATTTATCGCAAGTTACAAACTCTTGTAATGAGTGATTATAATAAGTATGCACCTATTGTAAAAAATGCTTATGCTAAATTTGAAAAAGACACATCTTTAAAACAAGAAGCTATGGAAAAAGAATATTTAAGTCTTTATCAAAAAGATAAGAATAAAGCAAAGCAAATTTTAGTTGATTTTTCATTACAAAATCAAAAGGAAGCTAAAAAACTTACCCAAGATTTAACAAATCAAATTTTTACCCTTTTAACAAGAGATACAGATGTAAAATATAAATCTCTTAATAAAAATAAAAAAGATTAATGATATAGCCCATTTTTGGGCTATAATACTCTAAAAATATTTTTAGAGTGATTTTAATGACAAGATATAAAACAAGACAAATAAAAGTAGGCGATGTTTTAATAGGTGGTGATGCACCTATTTCTGTGCAATCCATGCTTTTTACTAAAACAAGAGATATTGAAGGTTGTTTAGAGCAACTTAATAGGCTTTATTTTGCCGGTGCAAATATAGTGCGTTTAGCTTGTTTGGACATGGCAGATGCAAGAGCTTTAAAAGAAATCAAAGCAAAAAGTCCCTTGCCTTTAATAGTGGATATACATTTTAATCATAAGCTAGCAGTTTTTTGTGCTGAATTTATCGATGGGGTGAGAATTAATCCGGGAAATATAGGCTCAAAAGAAAATATAAAAGAAGTGGTGCAAGCTTGTAAACAAAGAAAAATTCCTATTAGAATAGGGGTAAATCATGGCTCTATAGAAAAGCAATTTAGCGATAAATATGGTTATAATATAGAGGCTATGCTTGAGAGCGCTTTATATAATATAAAATTACTAGAAGATTTAGACTTTTTTGACATTAAAATTTCTATGAAAACTTCAGATGTGCAAAATACCATAAAAGCTTATGAAGCTCTAAGACCACTTTGTGATTATCCGTTTCATTTAGGGGTTACTGAAGCAGGAACTAAATTTCATAGTACTGTTAAAAGTTCGATTGCCTTAGGAAATTTGCTTTTAAAAGGTATAGGCGATACAATGAGAGTTTCTATGACAGGGGAGCTTGAAGAAGAGATTAAGGTAGCAAGGGCTATTTTGCAAGATAGTGGAGTGCAAAAGAGTGGAGTAAATATCATCTCATGCCCAACTTGTGGAAGAATTCAAAGCGATTTGATTAAAGCGATTAAGATAGTAGAAGAAAAAACTAAACATATAAAAGAACCATTAAATATAAGTGTTATGGGTTGTGTTGTAAATGCCTTGGGTGAGGCTAAGGGTGCTGATGTGGCTATTGCTTTTGGAAAAAATCAAGGTTTAGTTATAAGACATGGTGAAGTGGTGGCAAAATTAAAAGAAGATGAGCTTGTTGATAGATTTTTACTTGAAGTAGAAGATGAAGTAAAACTTAGAGAAAAAGATTAATTTTTTTCTAAGTAAGTTTTTTGCATATTTTGTAATTTTTTAGAAATTTTTACTTTATAAATACTTGGATTTTGAAGTTTTTTTAGTTTAAAATCCAAACTATCAACACTTTTTTTATGATACTCTTGAATATTTTTCAAGTTAGGAAGCCCATAGATTAATTTTCCATCTTTAAAAATAAGCTCATGTAAATTTTTATATGTATAACCTTGATAATTTTTGATACTCTCATTATGTGTATATAAAATATCAAAACTTGCTTTATTGTTTTTATAATACCTTATGAGTTTTTTAAAATGTGGCAAGGTTGTTTTGCTTGAGCTCGCGCTGATTTTTATTTTAGGGATGATTTGATTGTTTTTTTCTAATGCAACAAGCTTATAAACAGCTCCAAAAATAGGCGAGCTTGCTGAAGTAATAAGCTTTTCTCCAATACCAAAAGCATTGATCGGAGCTTTGTTTTTTAGTAATTTTTCTATGATGAACTCATCTAAGGCATTACTAGCTATGATTTTGCATTTTGTTAAGTTAGCAAGATCTAGTTTTTTTCTAATATATTTAGAGATTTTCAGCAAATCTCCTGAATCAATACGGATGGAATAATTTTGCATAGAATCTTGCGCATTTAACTCATTAAAAACTAAAATAGCATTTTCAATACCTTTTTTATAATCATATGTATCAATCAAAAGACTTATATTATCTTTATAAATTTGACAATATGCTCTAAAAGCACTTAGCTCATCATCAAACATTTGTACCCAAGCATGAGACATAGTTCCGCTAATAGGAATATTAAATTTTTTCCCAGCTAAAGTACAAGCACTTGCATGAAAACCACCTATAAAAGCAGCTCTAGCACCATTTAAAGCTGCGCTTTCTCCATGGGCTCTGCGAGAGCCAAATTCTAAGAGTAATTTTTCTTTTGCAATTTGAGCAATTCTGTTAGCTTTAGTGGCAATTAGACATTGATGATTTAGAGTTAAAAGTATGAAAGTTTCTAATAATAAAGCTTCTATTATAGGTGCTTTGATGATCATTAAAGGTGTATTAGCAAAAATACATTCACCTTCTTTAACACTTAGTATATCTCCACTAAATTTTAAGGTTAAAAGGTAGTTTAAAAAATCATCATCAAATTTTTTAGTATTTTTCAAAAAATCTATGTCATCTTTAGAGAAAGAAAAATGATTAATATGATTTATGATTTGCTCTAATCCACAAAAAATAGCATAAGAAGCACTATCAGGAACTTTTCTAAAAAAAACTTCAAAATAAACAATCTGCTTATGCATATTTTGTTTAAAATAAGCATAAGCCATACTTAGTTCGTAAAAATCACATAATAATGAAGAATTCATATAAGGATTTTTACTTACAAATTAATCCATTTGACGACGCAAGAAAGCAGGAACATCAAGTTGAGAAATCACTTCCTCATCAAACCCACCGCTAGCTTTGCGCAAATTCATATAGCTATTTTTTTTACTTTCTTCTTGTTCTTTAGCACTTTCTATTTCAGCTTTATCTTCAAAACCTGTAGCAATGATAGTTACTTCAACACGATCGCCCATGCTTTCATCAGTAGTTGCACCAAAGATTACTTTTGCATTTTCATCTGCTATATCGCTAATGCTTTGAGTAGCTTGTGAAATTTCTATCAATGAGCATTCAGGTCCAATTTTATAATGGATAATCACGCCCTTAACGCCTTTCATAGTCATACCATCTAATAATGGAGATTCTATAGCACTTGATAATGCGTCCATGATAGCATTTTCACCTTCTCCATGACCCACACCCATTAAAGCTAAACCTCTATGGCTCATAACAGTTCTAACATCTGCAAAGTCAACATTGATATCGCCATCTTCTAAAAGAATAGACACCATACCTCTAACAGCTCTAGCTAAGATATCATCAACTAGTTTAAATGCTTCTTTTATACCTGCTTTTTTTGGAAGTATACTAAGAAGTTTTTCATTTTGGATTACAATGATAGAATCACTTTCTTTTTTTAATTCAGCCAAGCCAGCTTCAGCTAATTTTTTTCTTTGTTTTCCTTCAAAAGCAAAAGGCATAGTTACAACCGAAACAGTTAATGCGCCTACTTCTTTAGCAGCTTGTGCTACAACAGGAGCTGCACCTGTACCAGTTCCACCACCAAGTCCTGCTGAAATGAATACTATATCACTTTGACTTAAAGCTGCTTTTACTTCTTCAAAGCTTTCTCTTGCACTTTCTGCTCCAATTTCTGGTTGCATACCAGCACCTAAACCTTTAGTTTTTTTCTCACCTAGTTGAATTCTAGTTTTTGCTAAAGATTTTGCTATAGCTTGTGCATCAGTATTTGCTGAGATAAGATCAAGATCATGTAAGCCCATATTTACCATATGATCTATCATATTACCGCCACCGCCACCGCAGCCTATGACTTTTATTTTTGCACCTTTTGCGTGTTGCATTTCTTCTACTAGATATTCGCTCATTGTATCTCCTATTAGAACTGGTTTATTAATTTATTCCAAAAATTATGCATAAAACTTGATTTTTTATCTTTTTTGGTTTCAACTTTTGTTAATTCTGTTTTTTCATCTTCAAAATCTCTCTGTTCTTGAAAAATTTCTTCAAAATTTTTATTTTCTTCTTCATGTTCTTCTATGGTGAGATTTTGTTTTATCTGTTTGTTGATAAATTCAGGCTCTCCTTTGTATCTTAGTTTTTCATTAGAATCTAATTCATAAGGAGTAAAATGTCCACCACCATATAAACAAAGACCTATAGCGCAGCTATTTTCTGCATCTTCAAAAATTTCTTTAAAGCCATCCATAGTATCTTTTTTTGCGGTCGCTATTCTAACAGCTTTATTATCAAAATAAGCTGAAGCAAGTTTGTCAAGTCCTGCAAATTTTGTCATTCCACCTGTTAATACTATGCCTGCTCCTGCTTGATTTGCACAAGCATTATCACTTAGCATTTTAGCCAAAATAATAATAGTTTCTTCAATTCTTGCATAAATAACATTAGATATAACTTCTACCGAAACTTCATTTTTTCTTTTTTCATCACCCATATATGGAATTTGTATAATTGAGTTTTCGTTTTGTGCTAAAGATGCATAATTTAATTTTAGTTTTTCTGCTTCTTTTGGTGGGGTATGCAAAGCTATGGATAAATCATTAGTGATATTTACTGAACCAATTTGTAAGCATTCATTATATCGTATAGAATTACCCGCATGAATGACCATATCGCAAACCGCTCCACCCATATCGATTAAAATAGCACCTAATTCTTTTTCACTATCATCAAAGCATGCGATAGAAGAAGCATATCCTGAAAGAACGATATTATCTACTCTAAGATCAGCAAGCTCAACTGCTTTTTTTAGATTTTTAATATGCACTTCTTGTGAGATTACAATATGTGTAGAAACTTCAAGACGATTTCCACTCATTCCCAAAGGATCTTCTACATGCTCAAGATCATTTACTTTAAAATTATAAGGTAATACATGAATGATTTCATATCCACTAGGTATATTTGCGGTATGTTTTGCTGTGCTTACTGCTCTGTGAATTTCTTTAATACCTATTTCATGATTTGGTATATTAACTACACCTATACTGTCTACACTTTTTGCATAAGCACCTGAAATAGATACAATTACTTTATCATAATGCACACCTGACATCATTTGTGCATCGGCTACTGCCTCTTCTATAGATTTTGAAGCAAGCTCTATATTGGTAATTGCTCCTTTTTTTATACCATTTGATTTTGATTTTCCAAAACCAATGATTTTAAGTCCTTCTTCGCTTTTTTGTGCCAAAATAGCACAAGTTTGTATTGAGCCTAAATCAATTCCTAAAATATTCAATTTGTATTTCCTTTATAATAGCGTTGGATTGGATATAATTCTATAAGTTTTTTTAATAATTCTTCCTTAAGTAAAGCTTGTTTAGTTTGTTTGGCACTTTGTTCTATGATAAATTTATAAATTTCTTCTTTATCTTTGTTTTCTAGAGTTTGCTTTGTAATTTCATAAACTATTGCTTTATCATCAAATAAAACATAAGATTTAGCTTTATTTGAGTCAAATACATGCATTAAAAACTCACTAAATTCAGCATCGTTTATCATTTCACCTACTTTTGCTCCTTTGCTTGAGTCGCGACTATAAGTTCCTATATCTATGCCTTGGAAATTATCTAGGGCAAGCTTTGCTTTTTCTTCTAATAAAGTTTTAGTTTTTTCTCTGATGTAAAGTTTGCTCACTTCATTTTTGGCTTGCTTAAAAGTCATAGTCTGTATAGGATTTATTTTTATAAGTTTTGCAATCATATAGCCATTTTCAAATTTAAAAGGCTTAATAAAATCATTTTCTTTAGCTTTTTGTATGTTTTCTAAAGGGTAATAAATATCAGCATCGCTTATTGTGATGTTTTTGTCAAAACTAAGCTCGTTTTTTCTCAAAGCAACATAGCTTTCATTAGCTTTAAGTTTAAGCTTGGAAAGTTTTAAATCTTTTATAACTTTATCTTTGCTTTGTTCTAAGCTTAGAATTTTTCCTGCAAAATCTTTATAGTCATTTTTATTTTCTTCATAGTAAGCTTGAATTTCTTTATCAACAACTGTGATTGTATTAGGATCTAAAAAATAAGTTGCAAGCTCATAGCTTTTTTGTGTTTTATATAGGTTTTTGTTTTTTTCCCAAGTTTGTTTTAGTTCTTTTTCATCAATAGGAATATTTTTATTATCAAGTTTTATTATTTGAATTTTTAAATTATCTTGCATTAAAAAACTTGCACCAAACATATCAAGCTCATTTTGTTTGATTTGTAAATTTAAAATAGCATTGATTTTTTTAAGTAATAATTCATCATGGATAATTTTTTCATAAGCTTTTGGCGTATAGTTGTTTCTTGCAAGTAAATTATAATATAAATCTTTATCAAAAACACCTGAAGCATTATGAAAGATTTTTTGATGCGCTAAATCATAAGCAATTTCTTCTTCGCTTACATTTAAACCTAAAGTTTTAGCATAAGAAAGCAGAAGTTTTTCTTGTATAAGTTCATTGATAGCTTGAGTATCTAAGCCATCTTTTTGTGCTTGTTCTTGTGTATAATTGCCATTGTTTAATTGTGAGTAGTAGTTAAATAATTGAGAATATTTTAGATTAAATTCATCATAGCTTATTTTTTCATCGCCTACTTTTGCAACAGAATTTGATCTATCGGTGTTAAAATCATAACTTCCCCAGCCAACAAAACCTGCTCCAACAAAAGCAATAACACTAATCCAAATAGTAATAACTAAATATTTTTTATGATGCTGCATCCAAGTGAGCATTTTTACCCCAATCCATAATTAATTAAATTAAACCATAAATTATAGGTAATTTGTGATTAATAAAAAATTAATTTTATGATTTTATGATAAATTTGTCTCTGCTAAATGGATAATTTTACAAGAATTCTCGATTAAATCTATTATTTTTCCAAGTTCATAGCTTGTTCTTCCATAAGCAAATATTCCATATCCTTTCACAACGACAAAATTTTGTTTTTGTTCTAACATATAACGATAAATTTCAGTTTGCGATCTATCATCCCAATCCTCATAACTTTTAGGATTGTAAACTCGAATTTCTTCTAAAAAAATTTCTCCAAAATAATCTTGAGGTGTTATGAAATCATGATTTAAACTCATGGATAAGGTATAAGCTGGATAAGCAAAACATACGAATTTAGCTTCAGGTATATTTTCATATATGCTTTTATGTATTTCACTATCGCTGCTTGCTTCATCCCAGCTATAATCTTTTGCAAATTTTAAGATACTTAAATTTTTTTCATCTAATTGATTCAAAAAAGCATTGCTTTTGTTGATAATAAATGAGCCTTGTGAAAGTTTTGCTGAAACAGAACCATGGCAAATTCCAAAAAAATTTTTTTTAAACATTGATGAGGATAGAATTTGAATTTGGGAAATAATATTTTCTTTATTCATTAAAAACCTTGTTTTAAACTTAGCTAAGGTATTATACTAAAAAATATTAAAAGGTATATTTTGCAAAGTCCACATATTCCTGTTTTATTACAAGAAGTTTTAAATACTTTTGATGATTTTGATAGCGGAGATTTTTTAGATTGTACTTTGGGTTATGGAGGGCATTCTAAAGCATTATTGCAAGCTCATGAAAAATTAAGATTGATTGCTTGCGATAAAGATTTAGAGGCTTTAAGTTTTTCCAAAGAGTTTTTAAAAAATTTTCAAGATAGAATAAGTTTTAATCATATAGGTTTTAAAGATATTTTAACTCAAATTTCAACGCAAAACATAAGAGGAATTTTAGCCGATATTGGTGTATCTTCTTTGCAGCTTGATAAAAATGATAGGGGTTTTTCACTAAATTCTGATTTTTTAGATATGAGAATGGATCAAAATAATCCTTTAAGTGCTAAAGAAGTAGTAAATTCTTACAACAAGGAAGCTTTAGAACGAATTTTTAAAGACTATGGAGATCTAGCGCCGGTTGCTTCAATGCTTGCTCAAAAAATTATCAATGCAAGAAGTCAAAAAGAGATTACAAGTGCAAAAGAATTAAGTCAAATTATAGGAAATGCTAAGTTAAAAGGACGCAATGTATCTTTAGCTTTGCTCGTATTTCAAGCTTTGCGTATAGAAGTAAATAATGAACTTGGTGAGTTAAAATCCTTACTTGAAAATATAGAAAAAGCAAAATTAAAAGATTGTAAATTAGCTATTATTAGCTTTCATTCTTTAGAGGATAGAATAGTAAAAAATACTTTTAAAAGATGGGAAAAAGACTGCATTTGTGATGAAAGAGCTATAAAATGCGAATGCGGTAAAGGACATAGTCTTGGTAAAATTTTAAGTAAAAAGGCTATAAGTGCCTCCAAAGAAGAAATAAGTTATAATAGTAGATCAAGTTGTGCAAAAATGAGAATTTTTTATTTTAGGTAAATAATGATTGAAGATGATTTTTTAAAAGAAAAACAAAATATACGCGAAAAAATGTTGAAATATTCTAGGGCTATTAAAGAAGGTAGACCTTATGAAGAGTATGAGCACAATTTCAATGAAAGCGATCGCATATTAAAAAATAGAATACAGCGTAAAAAAAGACCTAAATTTACAGACTTTGATGAAGAATATAAAGAAAAACCTAAAAAGCAATCCGCTATTTATTTAAAAGAAGATTTGATAAATGTTAAATTAGAAGAAAAAAAGCCTTTTAAATTACAACTCAATTTTTTCAAAAAGCAAAAAGAAAAATTTGATAAAAAAAATGATAAAAATCTTAAGCCATCTAAAAATGCTAAAACTTTGCAGGAAGTAAAAAAAGTAGAAAAAATACAACAAGAAAAAAAAGATTCTATTCAAATATCTAAAATTCTTACTCAAAGTAATGTCTTTGTCGCTTCAAAATTTCAAGATTTAAAAGAAAAAAGAAAAGAAAAAGTCAAACTCAAACAAGAATTAAAAGAGCAAAAAAAAATCGAACAAGAAAAAATAAAAAAAGCTCAAGAAGAATTAAAAGAAAAAGAAAAATTAGCTAAGCAAGAGCAAAAAATTTTAGAAGAAAAGGTAAGGCTTGAAGAAAACCAAGAATATAATCAAGAAGATAAATACGAACTTTTAGATAGCATAGTAAGTGAGGAAAATAAAAATTTAACCCCTAAAAATTTATTATATGCAGGTTTGATGATAGCATTTGCTTTATTGATATTTTTCCCACAAATTTATATTAGAAATCAAATTTATTATGTAAGTAGAGAAATAGCAGATTTAAGATCGCAAGAATTAGTTTTAGATGAAGAAAACAAAGAACTTCAAAGACAGCTTGAAGCATTGTATTTTCAAAATCAAGTTTTAGACTTTTTAGATTAATCTTGTGTTTGAATGATTTTCTCCAAAACATATTGTTCAAGTTGATTTTTTGGAATTTCTTCTTTAATAGCTTGATTATAAATATTTTCTGCTATTTTTGAATATTTTTCATAAGCAAAATATGGAAAATGTAAAGTCCAAGCTTTTTTCAATAATCTTTTGCTTATTACTTTTCTAGTATAAATTTTAAAAATATCATAGCCAACAAAAACACAAGCGGTAACAAAAATAGCACTTAAGATACTAATATGAAAATCAATAATTGTTAAAAAATAATGGCTGATGATAAGCATAGGAACTAAAATGGCTATACAAAAAAGGGTATATATAAGATAAGAATTAAATACCTTAAATTTAAAATTTAATTTCGCAGGATCTATCATCATACCTTCATTTAACAAGGCATTTGCTTCTAATAAATCTTTTAAATTAACAGGTTGATTTGAAACTTTAAAAATAAAGTTTAAAATAAATTCTTGTATTTTCATTGTTTTACCTAGTAAGTATGTGATTTTTGTGATTTTAGCATTTTTGTTTTTAAATAAGATAAATTTTAAGTCTTGTAAATGAAATCTTGTGTTAAAATTTACATTATTTTTGCATATTAAAGAAAGAAAAAGATGGCAGATTCTAGATTTATGATGAATGTAAAAGGCATAGCTAAAAGTTTTATACCTAGAAAAATTTATCAAAATCAATTACAAAATATTTTCAAAGAGCTTTTAAAATCAAAAAATATAGATAATATTATTACTCGCTTAAATTATTACAATTTGCAAAATGATTTTTTTGATATAAAAAATTTTCAAAATTATGAAAAAATAGGAAAATTTCCCTTTAAAAAAACTTCCTATGCTTATGATGCTTATGCGATTAGTAAGTATTTTAATGATGATTTTTTATGGATTAAAGGTTTTGGAGATATTAGTTATAATCTTAAATATCCAAGCATAGCTAAATCAAGACCAGTTAAAAACGGCTTTAATAATATCATTTTAAAATTAGACAAAAATAGACATTTTGATTTTATACAAGATAAAAACCAATTTGAAGATAAAAAAGACTCACTCTTTTTTAGAGGTGCAATTTATCAACCTCATCGTATTAAATTTTTTGAAAAATATTTTGATAATCCTCGTTGCGATATTGCTCATGTTGGCGGTAGAAAAATTCAAGCTGAAAAATGGATTAAAAATTTAAATTTTAAAATTAGCAGAGCCTATCAAACCCAGTTTAAATTTTTACTTTCATTGGAAGGTAATGATGTAGCAAGCAACTTAAAGTGGGCGATGAAAACAAATTCTTTAGTTTTAGCCCCAAAAATGCATTATGAAACTTGGTTTATGGAAGGAAAGTTAGTTCCAAATGAGCATTTTGCTTTGATTGATGATGATTATGAAAATGTAGAAGCTTTGCTTGATTATTATTTAGCTAATCCACATAGAGCAAAAGAAATCATACAAAATGCTCATGCTTATATAGAGCAATTTTTAGATGAAAAGATAGAATTTTATATAGGAATTTTAGTTTTAGCTAAGTATTTTTATTATTCTAATCAGCTTGATTTACCAAAAGATATTATTGATTTATTTGATTAAAAGGAGAGTTTATGCAAGAGATGGAAATAGTATTTTTAAATGATGAATTTATAAAAGCTAGCGAAGCTAAAGTGAGTATTTTTGATAGAGGTTTTATCTTTGGAGATGGAATTTATGAAGTAGTTCCTGTGGTAAATGCAAAAATAGCTGATAAAGAAGAATTTTGGGAGCGTTTTGAGCGTAGTTTAGCCCAAATTGATCTACAAATTCCTTATACAAAAGAAGAATTTGAAAATATTTTAAAACAATTAATCATTAAAAATTCTCTCAAAGAAGGCGGGCTTTATATGCAAATTACTAGAGGGGTTGCTAGTAGAAATTTTGCTCTTTTAAAAGGTTTAAAACCTACTATTATGGCCTTTGCTTTTGAATGCAAGGTGATTGAGCATGAGTTTGCTAAAAATGGGGTGAGTGTTATTTCAACAGCTGATTTAAGGTGGAAAAGAAGGGATATAAAATCAATTTCTTTATTAGCTCAATGTCTTGCAAAAGAAGAAGCTGTTAAAGCTAAGGTTTTTGAAGCTTTTATGGTAGAAAATGCTTTAGTTACGGAAGCTTCTAGTAGTTCAGCTTTTATTATAAAAGATAAAACTTTAATCACTAAGCCATTTTCTAATGAAATCTTACCAGGAATTCGCCGTAAAAATATCTTAAAATTTGCAAAAGAACTTGATCTTAAAGTAGATCAAAGAGCTTTTAGTATGAAAGAAGTGTATGAGGCTGATGAGGTGTTTATTTCCGCAGCTACTTTTTTGATTTTAGGTGTTATAAAAGCAGATAGTAAGGTAATTAATGATGGTAAGGTGGGCTTTTATACCCAAAAACTAAGAGAAAAATATGTAGAAAAAATTCAAAAAGAGGTTTTTTAATCAAAACCCGCATTAGTAAATTCTTTAGGATTATCTAGAGCGTAGCGAAACTTTTCCCAGTCTATTTGTTTATCCCAAATAGCTACGATTAAAGCTGCTACGCTATTACCACATAAATTTCCCACAGCACGAATTTCAGACATAAATTTATCCACGCCCAAAAGTATAGAAATGGCAGCCACAGGTAAAACCTCGCCCAAACTTGCTCCTAAGCCATTGTTAGCTTCTGCAATGTGCATATTAGATAAAGCCGCAAGTGTACTTCCTAGTATAATAAAACCTGATCCAGTCACACCAACAGCACCTTTTGAGGCTATCATAAGCACTATTAAAATGCTAATTTCATGAGTTAAAGAAAGTTCTACATTAAAAGCTTGAGCAAGGAAAATTAAACTCATAGCCAAATAAATATTAGTACAATCAAGATTAAAACTATATCCAGTTGGTAATACCAAGCCCACAGTGGCTTTTGAAATTCCTGCTTTTTCAAGTTTTCTCATAAGCGGAGCTAATGCTGATTCGCTAGAACTCGTGGCAAAAACTATTAAAACTTCTCTTGAGATAAAACGCATAAATTTAAAAATATTGACTTTAGCAATAAAACAAATAAGCCCTAAAACTCCAAAGATAAAAAGCAAAGAAGCAAGCAACATAACAATAAGCAAATAACCCAAATTTAATAAAGAATCAAGTCCATATTTTGCCACTAAAAAAGCCATCGCAGAAAAAGCGGCGATGGGAGAAAAATACATAATGATTTCTAAGATTTTAAAAACAAAACTTTGCATAATTTCTAAGGTTTTTTGTATAGCTTTTCTCTCATCAATTCTCATAAGTGAAATAATAAAAGCACAAGCTAGGGCTATAACTAAGATTTGCAAAGTTTTTCCCTCGCTAAAAGCAGCTATGATATCAGTAGGTATAGCGTCTTTTAAAATATGCAAAATTTCATTTTGCGCACTTATTTCTATATTTTTATTAACAAATTGAGCCACACTTTCTTGATCTAGAGTGCTTGGATCAAGGTTCATTCCTTTACCAGGTCCCATAATGTTTGCCATAAAAATGCCAATAGCTAAAGCAAAAGTGCTTACTATTTCAAAATAAAGCAAAGCTTTAGCTCCTATGCTTCCAACTTGTTTTAAGCTTTCAAGACTAATAACACCTAAAACAATAGTTAAAAATATAATAGGACCTATGAGAATTTTTAAAGCTTGTATAAAATAATCTACACCGATTTTACTAGCTAATGCAAATTCCTTATCTAATAAGCCAAGGCAAATGCCAGCTATAATTCCTATAATCACCCAAAAACCTAAATTTTTTAACATTTTTTTGAGCTTGCTTGGTTTTTCATGAGCAATAACTAGCATAAAAAACTCCTTGTAATTTTAAAAAACGATACATATTAGCAAAGAAAAACTTATTTTTATTGTTAAAATAAATAAAAAATAAATATAAAAGCTAAAAATAATAATTTTTTATCTTATTTTGTAGATAAAAGTAGCATTTTGTAGTATTTTTGTATGATTTATTATGAAATAAATAATGATAATGTTTATCTAAATTTAAGAAAGCTAGTACTATACTTGTGACTATGATTTTAAAAATGAATATCATTTCGGAGTAAAATAGTGTTTAAAAAAATAAGTTTATTAATGATTTTTTTATTTTGTTCTTTAACACTTGCTAGGGATATTGATTATCAAAAAGAAAGTCAAAATATTAAGCAAATTTTGAATGAAAGCATGGTGTTATATAAAGATAATAAAAATTTAGAAGCTAAGAAAAATGCTGAAGATGCATATTTTCAGCATTTTGAAACCATGGAAGGCTCTATTGGTCGTAATGTCGGCAGAAAAGTCATTGTGATGGAGCGTAAATTTATTAATTTAAGAAAAATGTATAAAGATAAAGAAGATATTTCTAAGATAGAAGCTTTAATTAGTAGCTTGTATTTTGATTTAGATGAAGTCGTTCCTATATTAGAAAAAGGATTTCAATTAAAAGCTGAAGCTAGTGATATAAATTATGATAAAAAAGCAGCTGAAAGCTCATCTTTAAAAGCAGAAAAAGAGCGTCAAGCGCAAGCTGAAGCTATGTTTGCATCTTTACTTGGAGAGGATGTTAAAGGACAAACATCGTCAAATTTGACTCAAAATTCAACTACTCAAGAGCAAAATATCCAAAAAGATGAAACATTATTAGCCTTACAAGAAGCTTCAGCTATGGATACAAGATTGCAATTTTTAATGGATTCAATGATTTCAAAACTTGATCAAGCAGCATTGGCTTTTGTAAATAAAGATTACCAAAAAGCTAAAGATTTAATCCAGTCAGCATTATTCGAAGATTATAGAAATTCAAAGGTAGAAGTTTTAGTAGCAAGATACACAAAAGCGGGTATGGATAAAAAAATTCAAACAAAACTTAGAACTATAATAAGAAAAATCAACAATAACACTTTGGATGAAAAAGCTATAAGAGATGAAATTTCAGACATATCAGATTTATTATATGAAGCATTCCTAGCTTTACCCAAAGAAGAATTAGCTTTACTTCAGGTTAAAGGCTTTGATGAAAGTGTTATGAGTACTAAAAACTATACTAAAGTATATGATGATATAAAAATTGCACTTAATAATATTTTACAAAATTATGATGGTTTTAATTTAAATAGCATAGATGCTTTACAAAATGTTTATTTGGATATTTTTGAAGCAAGTGGTATGGAAAGTAAAATTGGTGCTATTGATAGTGCTTTAAAATTAAAAATAGAAAGTTATTTTTCAAAAGGTGTTGCACTTATTAAAGCAAGTGCTTCTAAAGAAGAATTAAAACAGAATTTTGATGAGCTTGGTACATTAATTGAAAATTCTTTGGATAAAATTCAAGAATCTTCACCTATGTCTTTATTTATATGGGCTTTGGGTATTATCTTAAGAGAAGGTTTAGAGGCTTTAATCATTGTTGTAGCCATAGTTTCATATTTAGTTCAAAGTGGCAATAAAAAGCGTTTAAGTATAGTATATTCAGCACTTTGGAGTGGAGTATTTTTAAGTTTTGTAACTGCATTTTTTATTTCATGGATTTTTAAAGAACAAGCAGGGCAAAGTAGAGAATTTTTAGAGGGCATTACTATGCTTGTGGCTGTTGTATTACTATTTTATGTCGGTTTTTGGCTTTTATCAAATGCGCAAAATAAAAAATGGGCAAATTATGTAAAAACTCAAGCAGTTGAAGCTATCTCAAATAATTCAGCAAAAACTTTATGGTTTAGTGTGTTTTTAGCTGTATACAGAGAAGGTGCTGAAACTATTCTTTTTTATCAAGCTTTATTATTTGATGCAAAAACAAGCACAGATTATAGTTTTATATTTATAGGATTAGCTAGTGGATTAATTATACTTATAATACTTTATTATTTATTAAAAGCTGGTGCTTTAAAAATACCAGTAAAACAATTTTTCTATATAACTTCATACATTATTTTTTATATGGTCTTTGTCTTTACAGGCAAAGGCATTGGTGAGCTCATAGAAGCCAAGGTTATTACACCAAGCTTACTTCCTTTTGATTTTGAAGGAATTTTATGGCTTGGAATTTATCCTTACTATGAGAGCATCATACCTCAGTTTATGGTTTTAATCTTACTCATTATGGGTATTTTTATAACAAAGCAAATTTCAAATAAAAGGGAAAAAATATGAAAAAAACTTTATTAAGTTTGGGTGCAGCAGCTAGTATTTTAGCTAGTTCAGTTTTTGCAGCAGAGGTGCCAATTGGCGATCCTTATGAATTAAATGGTATGGAAATAGCAGCAGTTTATTTACAGCCAATCGAAATGGAGCCAAGAGGGATTGATCTTGCAGCAAGTTTAGCAGATATTCACCTTGAAGCAGATATTCATGCATTAAAGGGCAATAAAAATGGCTTTCCAGAAGGTTTTTGGATTCCTTATTTAACTATAGCTTATAAGCTAACTAATCTTGATAATGGTAAAGTAAAAACAGGAACTCTTATGCCTATGGTAGCAGATGATGGTCCTCACTATGGTGCAAATTTAAAAATGGATACAGGTATTGGAAATTACGAGTTAGTATTTTTAATAGAAAGCCCAGAAAAACAAGGTTTTGGACGCCATGTTGATAAAGAAACGGGTGTTGGTAAATGGTTTGAGCCATTTTCAGTTAAATACAACTTTAAATACACAGGAAAACCTAAGTGATTTTTTCCCTAGCTTTTTGCTAGGGTTTATTTATAAAATTATTGATTTTATAAATAAATTCTATCAAAGAAGAGCCCATGTCGATTTATTTTGTACATTTTTTTGGAGTATTTTTTTCTTACGCACTTTTAAGTGCTTTATTTTTTTATAATCTAAAAAATTCTTTAGTGTTTAAACTTGCTTTTGTGGGTTTTGTTTTTTCTTATTTTGCTTTTTTTATTAGCGCTAAAACACTAAGTTATGATTTGTTGTATTTTTCTAATGATGTTTTATTTGTTTTATTGCTTTTAAGTGTTATCATTTTTTCTTTTATAAAAAATAATTTTTTAAAAGAAAAAATTCAAGTAATATTGCTTTTTTTATTATCTTTTGCTTTTGGTATAAAATATTTACATATTTCTATCGACTTTCCTATATTAAGCACTAATTTTTTAGATTCTTTAGCGATTAGTTCTTTTGGGCTTATTTTGCTTGCTTTTGTGATGTGTTTTGGGGTTTATCTTTTTACAAGATGGCTAAGGGAATTTAAATTTAAATTTTTAAATTTATTTTTACTCATTATCGTGATTTTTTATCTAAATGAAGCTTTAGCACAAATTTTATTGCACCTTATGAGAGAAGGTGTGATAGAAACAGAAAGTTTATATTTAAGCTATGTGGCAAAAAGTGTATATTATGCTAAATTTTATACATATATATGGTTTTTATTGCTAGGAATTTGTATAGTTTTAGCTCTAAAGCAAAGAGTGAGTGAAAACAGCAAGAAAAAAGATTTTGATATAGAATTTAGAAAAAATCAAGCAAAAAATTCAACTATAACTAATTTTAGTGCAAGTATTTTTAGTGCTATGATTTTAAGTCTTTGTATTTTTCTCTTTTATGACTTGCATGCTTCAAGACCAATCACCATAGACGAGCCAACCTATGTAGAGCCAAATGAAAATAATGAATTTGTTTTTGATGTGGCAATATTAAGAGATAATAACTTACATCGCTTTGCTTATATTAGCGATGAGGGTAAAGTGGTAAGATTTTTCTTGATTAACAAAAGAGAAGATAAAGACTCTCCAGTAGCAGTTTTTGATGCTTGTAGTATATGTGGAGATATGGGGTATGTTAAAAAAGGTGGAGAGTTAATTTGTATTTCATGTAATGTTAGAATTTTCTTACCAAGTGTAGGTAAGGCAGGTGGGTGCAATCCTATCCCTATGAAATATAAATTTGAAAATGGTAAGGTTATTATACCTTTTTCAGAAATTTTAGATGGAGTAAATTTTTTCACTCAAGTAGTAGAAAAGAAAGTTTATGATCCTATTGATCATACCGAGCTTATTAACTTAAAAGCACCAAGATCTTATGTTTATAAAGGAAGAACATATTTTTTTGCTAATGAAAAAAATTATGAAGAGTTTAAAAACGATCCTTTAAAATACATCGATATGAATAAATCTTCAAAATATAGAATTCATAATTTATTAGGAAATGACTATGCAAGTTAAGATTGTAAAAAACTCTATTTTTCAAAATAAAATCCAAAAATCTCTAGCCTTACTAACGATTTTTTTAGCTACTTTACTTATGGCTACTATGTTAAATCTTACTTTGGGTATAGGTAATGAAATTACAAAAGAATTAAGAAGTTATGGATCAAACATTTTAGTTTTACCTAAAGGTGCAAGTTTGAGTGTAGAAGTGGGTAATAAAATTTATGAGCCTTTGAAAAATCAAAATTTTTTAGAAGAAAACAAGCTCCATACTATAAAAGAAATTTTTTGGAGAAATAATATCAATGCCTTTGCGCCATTTTTAGATACTCAGGTAAAAATTCAAACTCCAAATGCAAATTATGAAAATATCTCTTTAGTGGGAACTTATTTTGATAAGGCTATAAAGATTCAAGATGATGATGATTTTTATGCAGGTATTAAAGAATTATACAAATATAGTCAAATCAAAGGAAATTACCCAAAAGATGATAGTTTAGATGAAATAATGCTAGGAATAGATTTAGCACAAAAGTACGATTTAAAAATAGATGATGAAATCACCCTTGTGCAAAATGATCAAATTTTTAAAGTAAAAATTGTTGGTATTATGGATTTAACTCAAGCTTTTTCAAATAAAATCATCACTTCTTTGCTTTTAGCACAAAAGCTTTCTAAAAAAGAAGGTTTATTTTCAAAAGCAGAAGTTTCAGCTTTGACTATACCTGAAAATGATTTAGCACAAAAAGCAAGACGCGATGTAGATAGTCTTGATCAGCTTGAGTATGATCAGTGGTATTGCACTGCTTATGTAAGTTCTATTGCCTATCAAATTGCAGAAGATTTTAAAGGTGCAAGCACAAAAGTAGTGAGTGCGATTTCAGATGCAGAAAGTTTGATAGTATCTAAAATTCAATCTTTAATGGCAGTAGTTAGCATTATATGCTTAATCGTAGCTTCCATAGCCATATCATCTTTAATGAGTGCGGATATTTTTAGAAGAAAAAGTGAAATAGGGCTTTTAAAAGCTTTAGGTGCTAGCACTTTGCAAATTTATATGATTTTTGCGTTAGAAGGGGTTGTGGTAGCTTTAGTTGGGGCTGTTTTGGGCTTTGCTTTTGGTATAGGTATGTCAGAGATTATCGCTTTGAGTATATTTGAACATACCATTGAAATTTCTTGGATTATCCTACCAATTTGTTTATTTTTTGCAGTGCTTATAGTATTTTTAGGATGTTTGTTTTCTATCAAAGGAATTTCTAAACTTTCTACTTCAGAGGTTTTATATGGGAAATAATTTTTTTATGCAAGAGGTTTTTAAATCTCTTATTTTTTCTTATAAAAGAGTTTGTATTATTTTTATAGCTGTGTTTATGGGTGCTATGGTAAGTGCTTCGTTTTTTAATATTTATTTTGATATTGACACAAAATTGTCCAAAGAATTAAAAGCTTATGGAGCTAATTTTATCATCACGCCAAAAGATGATGAGTTTTTAAGCATGGATGAATTTAATCAAGCCAAAGAAAACTTGAAAGCAAAGGCTTTAACCCCATTTTTATATGGTTTTTATAATCTTGAAAGTTCAAGTGCGGTAGTTGTTGGGGTTGATTTTGCAAATTTAAAGCTTACCAAGCCTTTTATGGAGGTTTTAAAAGGAAGCTTTTCTTTGAGCGATTTTAGTGAAGATAGTGCCTTTGTGGGGGCTGATTTAGCTAAACAATTAGAGCTTAAAATAGGACAAGAATTGCAAATTTATAACCCAAGTATATCTAAAATAGTCAAAGTAAAAATCAAAGCTATTTTAAGAAGCAATGATGAGCAAGATGGGGTTTTAATCATCTCTTTAAAAAAAGCTCAAGAGTTAGCAGCTAAAGAAGTGATAAATTATGCTCAAGCTATTTTACTAGGTGATTATGAAAGCTTAGATCAAAAAGCAAAAGAACTTAGCAAGGCTAATGTAGAAGCCAAAGTCATAGCTTCAGTATCCATTAGTGAAGGTGTGATTTTAGAAAAGATCAAGGCTTTGATGGCTTTGATTAGTTTAACTATTTTGCTCATTAGTTCTTTGAGCGTAAATACCACTCTTAGTGCAGTGATTTTTTCAAGAAAAAAAGAAATAGCCTTGCACCTTGCACTAGGAGCTAAGCATAAAGAAGTTATTAAGCTCTTTGGAGCTGAAGTGTTTATTTTAAGCTTGAGTGCGAGTTTGCTCGGTGCTTTTTGCGGATATTTTTTAGCAAATATTTTTGGATATTTGATTTTTAATGCAAGTATAGATTTTAGATTGCTTTCAGTGTTTTTTGCGGTGCTTGTTTCTTTAGTATTTGCATTTTTTGCAAGTATCTTACCGCTAAAAAAAGCTTTAAAAATCAATGTTTGTGAAAATTTAAAGGGTGAGTGATGAAAAATATTATAAAAATTTCAAATTTAAATCGTAATTTTAATGAAGTTAAAGCTTTGCAAAATATCAACCTAGAAGTAAAGCAAGGCGAATGGCTAGCCATTATGGGCCCATCAGGTTCAGGTAAATCAACACTTTTAAATATACTTTCTTTAATGGATACTCAAAGTAGTGGGGAGTATTTTTTAGATGATAAAGAAGTTGGAAATTTAAGTGAAGAAGAAAAAAGCGTAATTAGAAGAGAAAAAATAGGTTTGATTTTTCAACAATTTCATTTAATACCTTATTTAAACGCCTTAGAAAATGTTATGCTAGCTCAGTTTTATCACTCAAGTATAGAACAAAAAGACGCTATAATGGCACTAGAAAAAGTAGGGCTTTCACACAGACTTACGCATTTACCTAGTCAATTAAGTGGCGGGGAGCAACAAAGGCTATGTATAGCAAGAGCTTTAGTGAATGATCCTGAAATTTTATTAGCAGATGAGCCAACTGGAAATTTAGATGAGGCAAATGAAAAAAATATTCTAGAGCTTTTTTGTAAATTAAAACAAGATGGTAAAACCATAGTTTTAATCACTCACAATCCAGACTTAGCTACTTTTGCTGATAGAACTATCATTTTAAGCCATGGAGTGATGAAAAGTGAAAATTAAGAGTATAATTTTAGCTTGTTTATGTTTAGTTTTTTTAAGTGCATGTTTTGAAAACAACAATAAAAATGGCGGCAAAGTAGGCTTAAAAGCACCAGAAATCGCAGCTAAAAATTTAGAAGGTGAGAAAATCAAACTAGCTGATTTTGATAATCTCATTGTTTTAACCTTTGTAGAGCAAGGTTGTGCATCTTGTTTAAAAGACTTACCACTCTTGGAAAAACTAGCTAACGAATACCCTAAAAAAATCACTATTTTAGCGCTTGATTCTGTGGATAAGGGGAAAGATTTTGAAGAATTTGCTACAAAATATGATTATAAAAATATTATATTTTTGCAAGATGATTTAGATATATCATGGCAAAGATTTAACATTTTTGCAGTACCAACAACTTTTGTCATTAAAGATGGAGTTGTGCAAGATAAAATCATAGGAGAAAAACCATGGTCACAACTAAAAGCTTCTATTGCTTCTTGGCTTTAATAAGTGTTTTTTTCTTTAGCGCATGCTCAAATAATGAATTTCAAACCTTAAATTCAAGTCAAAACTATACTTTTAAATACGATGGTTTTGAAAAAACCTTAAAAACACAAAATGCAAATCAAGCTTATGCTTTATTTTTTTTCACGCAAGATTGTGGTGCGTGTAATGCACAAATTCCTATGCTAAATGAACTTTATAAAGAAAGAAATTTTCCTATTTTAGCGGTATTAAATGGAGCTAAATCAAAAGAAGAAGCCCAAAAAATTCTTTTGGAAAAAAAGTTAAATTTACCACTTGTGTATGAAGCTAAAGCAAGTTCATTTTTGTCTAAAGCTGTGGGTGGAATTTATGGTGTGCCTGTGATAGTTTTTTATGATGAAAAAGGCAAGATAAATGAAAAATTCATCGGACTTACTCCAAAAAGTGTTTTAGAAAATAAAATTAAATTTTTACAATAGATTTTGGTGCCTTGTAAAGTGTATTTTGGTAAAAAATTAATTTAAAAAATTTATAACATTTTTATTCAAAGCCCTATTTTTAGTATATTAAAACTTTTATAATATCTTCTTATTATACTAATATTTTATTATTGTTTATAATTAAGCTTAAATTTATAAACATAGTGTTAATATTGCTTTGCTGTTGAAAAGTTGTTTGTAATTTATACTAAAAAAACATAAAGATAATATTGATGCAGTATCTATAAATATATACAAAAAAAAGGATTTACATGTTAAGATTTTTATCCAAAAATCACCTCACGGGGGGGGGGATACGATAATTTTCGTTTTAACTCAAATACTTTAAACCCTTTAAAAAACTATAAAAACTTTAATCTATTAAAACTTTCCCTACTCACTATACTTTCACTAAACTCTTTAGAAGCTGCCACCCAGGCAGACTATGATAAAGCTTCTAATACTTATGTAATTAAAAAACACCATTATAATAATAATGATGTTTATGATTATAATCTTGATACATATAAACTCTTAAGTGGTAAAAACTTCTATGGTCAAATGGCTAGCAATAAAAACCTTTCAAATATTACTTTAATATATGATAATCCTAAAAACAAAGCTCATGAAAAAATGAATGATTTATATTTTAAACAAGACATACTCACTCCAAGTATTAAAGAAGATATTTTTGTAGTTAATGGCTTTCATAGTTCTAACTCAGCTAATACTACCCTAAATCAAATCAGCTATATACCTTTTTTAGTTTCAGCCTATACCTTTAATGCAAAAGCAAATAATAATACCCTAGTATTAAAAGCAGGGGAATTATCTTCAGTATATTATTTAAAACCTACCGATAAAGAAGTAATTAATCCTAAAGCTAGTGGTTTGGATAATAAATATAATTTTTTAATCACTCCAGCCATAGCAAGAAAAGGTGAAGCAAGCAATAACACTTTAAATTTCTTAAAAGATGCCTATGTAAATATGGGTGTTGAAAACACCTATACCTTACCTTTAAATGGTGCTCCTTATATCTTAGGTGCTTTTGGGGTTGATGCTAATACTAATAATAATACTGTGATATTAAATAAGGGAGTAAAGATAGACTTTCATACTACTCCTTATAAACAAAGCACTTTAGGGGATAATATTTTTGATGAGAGAATGACTCATGTAGTAGGAGCTTATACTTATAATGGCAATGCTAAAAATAATAAGGTTATTATAGATGGAGCTTCTTTATTAGTCCATGGTCCAAGTGGAGCTTATTCAACATCAGCTGCTACTCACTTAGGTGGAGCTTTTGTAGATGTAAATAACAATCAAAGCTATGAAGTAAGCAATAATAGTGTAATTATTAATGATTTAAAACTAGATTTAAGAGTGGATACTAAAAATACTCCATTAGCATACAATGCTATTTTAGTAGGAGCAGTTTATGGGGGTAAAATCATACAAGGTAATGCTTATAAAAACACCATAGATATAAAAGACTTACAAACCTTATTAGCATTAAATACTAATGTAGAAGTAAAAGCACTCTTAGACTTTTATGCAGGTATAACTAATAATGGCATAGCTAATGATAATAATATTAATATTACTCTTAAAAAGCCATTTGAAATCAATTCTAATTTTACAGGTAAAAATGAGTTTAATCTTTATGGTGGGGTAGCTACTAAAGGAGCTAGTAGAAATAGTATAAATATCAATGGAGACTTAACCAAAGGACTTACCACTGAAAATCATCAAGATAAAATTCAAATCACAGCAGCACAAACTCTAAGTTCTAAAGCAAATAATAACAATATTGTTATTAAAAACTCAAATATAGCTATGCCTTTATACTTATATGGAGTTAGTAAGGTTAGTTTAGATAATAAAGATTATTATGCTAGTAGTGCTAATGCTAATAGTATAGTTTTAGATAATGTAAAATCAGGTAGAAACCTCACTGCTATTATGGAAGCTGATAATTTAGAAAAAAACACTATAAAATATAATATGGTGCAATCTTTATCCAATGCTTCTAATATAGATAAAGGTTCTAAAATCATTTTAAGAGCTAATGAAAATGCTAATGATAATACTTTAAATATTAAAGATTATTCAAGTGCAGCTAGTTCTAATGTTTATATTATTAATGCAAAAAATGAAAGTGCTAATAATACTTTTATCTTTGATAATTTAGCCCTAGGTACAGCTTCTGATAAAAGAGAAGGGGAAATAATAATTAGTGCAGGTATAGCTAAGAATACTCATGATAATTATACTCATATAAATAATTTAAATATAGATGAGTATAAAAACAACAAAGCTATATTTATAAGCGCTTCTGGAGTATATAGTGAAAATGATAAAAGCTATAATAATACTTTATACTTAAGTGGTAATACTAATATTTTTAACAATACCAATATAGAAGTATTAGCAGGAAGCTTTTTACAAACTAAAAAAGATAATAACTTTGTATCAAAAGTTCTAACACATAAAAATGGCACTAATAATCATTTAGTATTAAATACAAATATAAAAGCAAATACTATTAATAACTTTGATCATTATAGCTTTATCTTAAAAGATGATACTAAAGCTTATTTAAGTGCTAAAGAAGTGATTCATCTTTCTAAAGATAGTTCTATTAATGTATATACTAACAATAATGTAAAAAATAAAAGCATTATTTTAATGCAAAGTGAAAAAGGCTTTGTAGATGCAAATAATAAACACTTAAATCAAAAAGACTTACAAAGCTTATTAGAAACTATTACTAAAAACAATCAAAGCTTACATAAAAACATCAAAGCAAAAGTTCAAAAAGCTAAATACACTCTAAGTGTAAGTAAAGATGCAAAAAGCATAGTAGTGAATTTAAATTAAAACAATGCACCAAAAGGATTAATTATGAAAACACATAAACTATCAAATCACATCATACTCTCAGGCATAACTGTATCAATGCTATTTTCTCCACTAATGGCTTTACCTAGTGGAGGTAAATTTACTCATGGGACTAGTGGAACTATAAACAAACCAAATGACAATACCTTAAATATTAATGGACATGGAACAAACTCAGTCATACAATGGGGCGGTGGCTTTAGTATAGGCAAAGGTGAAAGTGTAAATTTTAATGGAAGCAATAAAAACTACCTAAACATTGCTCATGGGACAAGTAAATCTACCATAGCTGGTATATTAGAAGCTGGAAATAATAATGTCTTTTTAATCAATCCTAATGGAGTAATCATTACTAAAACAGGAACTATTAATGCTAATCGCTTTGTGGCTTCGACTTCGTCTATGAGTGATGAGGATATACAAAAGTTTGCAAAGATGCAAAAATTTGATGATGGATTAACTTTTTCACCGGTGTTTAAACCACAAAAAGCAGGCAATGTAGTTAATATGGGTAATATTAATGCTAATGATGTATTGCTTATAGGGAATAAGGTAAGTATAGATGGTGGCCATATCAATGGCAAACATAATGATAATGTTAGTGGTGATGCTTTAGAAAATCCAAGTGGTAATACAGCCAATAAAATTCATTTGGTGGGGAATGAAGTTTATATAGATAAAGATATGGCAAACTTTAAAATCGCAAGTGGCAAAGTAGATATAACAGCTAATACTATTTATACTCAAAGACAAATGATAAATTTTGCAAATGATAAATATATTTTTGGCAACAATGCAAATATAAATGTGATCAACTACACAGATTCTAGTGGCAAAACTCATATAGGGAGTTCTAATTTCAAAAAAGCTCTAACTATGGGCAATATGGGAGATGAAAAGAAAAATGCTATAGAGTGGTGGCACTTTGCAAAAGGCTGGAATGAAAGGTTAGGTGATACAAGAAGCGTAGATGAGTTTAGATTGGTAGGAAATATTGATTTTAATGGCAACAAAGGGCAAGGAATAGAAGGTAAAGATTGGCAAAATTATGCAAACTATTGTATAGAAAGACTAGGATGTACTAATATGATTGTAGCATTTGATGACCCTTATACCGGATTTAATAAAATTTTTGATGGACAAAATCATTCTTTAAAAAATATTAATATGGATTTTACTTTAGCTACAGGTGGTAGTCATGTATATGCAGGATTATTTGGTAATAGTAGAGGTGCAACTTTTAAAAATATACATATTGATTACATGGGAGGTGGAATAAAGGTTGATACACAAAGCCCTGGTGAAGCTCATGTTGGTGGATTTATAGGAGCAATAGAAGCTGGATCTGCAGATAATATTATTTTAGAAAACATTAACTCAATAGAGCATGTTCATTCTAAGTATGAAGGATTTAACACCACAGGTGGTTTTGCTGGAAGTATTGCATATGCAAATATTTCTAATGTAACTGTAAGAAATATAAAATCTATTAAAAGCATATTGGTATCTGATATAGAAGCTACTTTCCATACTGGAGGTTTTGTTGGGTTTGTTGCAGGAATTGATGCTAAAAAGGCTGAATTTAACAATATTAAACTAGAAAATATAGAAAATATTTCAAATGAAGGCATTATTACCAATACTCATGTAGGTGGTTTTATGGGCGGAATTCTAGGAGATGCTTACTTAAGTAATATCGCCTTAAACAATATTTATAATATCATAAATAATGTTACAATTGGAAGTTCAAGTTCTGTAGGTGGTTTTGTAGGTGGTTTTTATGGTCATATTGATTTTGAGAACATTGCTTTAAATAATATTTGCAATATTGATAATAAAATGGATAGTTTAAGCTCTTATACTGGTGGTTTTGTAGGTATTGGCCACTTATACATGAGTTCCTTGAAAAATATTTATATGTTTTTTAACCAAAATACAAAAATTAAAGGTGGAAATGTTGGTATTTTATTTGGATCACCAGAAGAGTCTATACCATTTTTTAATCTGAGTAATATCCATATTTATCATCATGAAAATGATTTAGGTAATGCAACTGCTGATCAAGATTATTGGGGTAATACCGATGATAAAATTCAAATACACACTTATAATAATTCTACCCAAGAAAGTGCTTATAAAGATTTTTTATCTAGAGCTAACACTATAAAAAAACCTAATCATTCTGATGTATCTTTAGAACAAGATGACCTTAATAAAGAAATAATTACTCAAATCATAGAAGATATTACCAAAAAAGGTTATGTGGTAGATATTGCTATGTTAGAAAAATTATTAGAAATTTATAGCAAGTTTAATCAAAATACCGCAGAAGGTGAAAAAATAGCTTTTATTCAAACATATTTTAATATAAAAGATGAGAATGAAGCTAGAGGTATTTTGCAAAGTTTAGATTTTCTGACTTATTATACTAAGAATGAAACATTTAATAAAAATAAAATATCTAACGAAGCTAAAAGTTTATTTGATTTTTTACAAGCTCAAAGCAAAATAACTTTAGATAACAATGAGGCATTATTTAGCTATTTAAAAGAGAATAAAGACAAGTTAATAGCTGAATACAATGAATACAAAAGATTAGAGCAAATCTTTAAAGACAAAGAACAAAACTATTTTAAAGCAGAAGCCGAATTTAATAGATTATTAGATCTAGTTAATAAAGGCTTATTAAAATACAATGATCCTAAATTTACTCAAGCTTTTGATAACTGGCTTAATGCTTATAATGCCTATAATGCTTTGTCAAATGATATCAGTGAATTAAATAATAATGTTGAAAAAATTGCTAATTATATTACAGATGAAAATAAAGGTTTAGCTTATACACAATTTAGTTTTGTTAAATTTGATGATATTACTAAAATAGATTTGGTTAAACCTGAACTTCCTGATATAGACAATTCTCAAGGTGGAAATTTACCTGACTTTAAACAAACAGCTTCGCTTAACTTAATAGGTAATGAAACTTTAAATGAAGAAGAAGAAACTGAAGAAATAGATGAAACTTCTTTAATTCAAAAAAGTAAAACTTGCATAGTCAGTGATAATTATAAAACCATGAATCCTTGTATAGTTGGGGGATTATAATCTACAGCTTTGATACATAAAAATTAAACACTAAACACTAGGATTTATCCTAGTGTATATAATGAGTATATTAATGAATATACTCATATTAAAAATATTTTAACTAATCAATATAAATATTGAAAAACAAAAACTTAAAATTAAAATATGTCATTAAAAGGAAAAAATAAGTATGAAAAAACTTTTACTTAGCACTATAGCAATTAGCTCTTTAGTCTATGCTAATAATGGAAGTATTATCATAGCTAAAAATGATATAGAAAAGGTTATAGAATTATCTCCTGATAGAAATCTCCCTCAAAACAAAGCTATCAAAGAAAATCTAAAAACCAAAGATGATTATAAAAAAACTCAAGAAGCTAAAAAAGACTTTGAAGAAAAAAAGAAAGAATTAAAAGAAAAACTAAATCAAGAAGATAAAACTAATGAGGAAGCTAACAATCAAACTAATAATAACACTACCAACCCAAATAACCAAACTAACACTAACACAAACAATAACAAAGCTAACACTAACTCTAGTATAAATAATCAAACAAACAATAATTTTAATTCAACTAATAATAGCTTTAATACCAATAATGCTTCAAACAATCATAGTTTTAATAATAACACTACCAAATTAAACAATCAAACCAATACCAACAATAATACAAGTAATCCAAATAATCAAACAAACAATAGTTCTAATAATAACTCTACTAACTCAAGTAATCAAACTAATACTACCACTACTAAAGAAGTAATAACCAAATACAAATTCATCATCACTAATGAAAACACTAGCTTTGAAAAGCTAGGTATTAAAGAAGAAGATTTACAAATACTCATTAGTGAGTTTAGCACTAGAAAATTTAGTTTGCAAGATTTACAAGATATATCTAATATTATTGCTTATTATTTCCAAGTTAATGGCTATCCTGCTGCAACAGCTTATGTACCCCAACAAGAATTTGAAGATAGTGTGCAAATAAACATAGCCTTAGGAACATTAGGTAAGTATATAATAAAGAATAAAGCTACTATAAAAGATCATTTTATTGAAAGTAAGCTTAATGAAAGAATCAAAGGTAAAATCATCTCTACTAAATTAATAGAAGATAGTGTATATAAAGTCAATGAAATGTATGGCATTCAAACCCTAGCAGGCTTACAAGCAGGAGAGAATGTAGGAGAAACTGATGTAGTTATAGAAGTAGTTCCTGATACTAAGGCTAATGTATTATTATATGCTGATAATTATGGTATTGAAAGTGCAGGGGATATTAGAGCTGGTATTAGTATGGGATTTAATTCTATACTTAATATGGGAGATTATTATAATTTTTACTTACAATCAAGCAATGAAAAACAAATTAACTATGGGGCTAGTTATACTTTCTTTTTAGGAAATTTAAAAATTACTCCAAGCATATCTCAAGGATCTTATTCTTTAGGTGGAGATTATAAAGAAGTTGGCTTTAGCGGTACTTCTAGAAATTTCGGTATAGACTTTTCTTATCCTGTATGGATTAATACTAATTCATCTTTATACTTTACTTCTAGTATTTATCATAAGATATTAAAAGATGAACCTTTTTCAAACATATTTGAAGATTATAGTATTAATAAACATTCTAATGTAGGTAGTATGGGTTTAGAGGGTTTATTTAGAGGCTTTGAGAATAATACCTTAAGTTATAGTGCTAAGATAAGCATAGGTAAGGTTAATGATGATGGTACTACTATGTTTGGAAGTACATCTAAAAGTGGAGGCAAAGGCTTT
>NZ_JAKMSO010000005.1:0-136772 GCF_025772685.1 Campylobacter sp. CNRCH_2015_1657
ATGCCCTATAGCTAAAACATCTTTAGAAAAAGTATGTAAATTATAGTCACCTCCAACTACCGCTAAGAGTTTTCCATTAGCATAAACAGGAATGGCATAAGTAATTCCTATTTCTCCTGTTGTTACAGATTTATATGGATCAGTTGTTATAAATTTTCCAGCTGCTTTAGCTTCTTTATACCAACCTCTATTTTTAGTATCATAACCCTTTGATAAATCAAGTACTTGACCATCTGATTGATAATTTTTGCCACTATCTTCAAAACCAACATAAACTAGCTCAAACCCAGAAGTTTTTGCAGCTAGTTTGAGAATTTGCATAATTTGTTCTGAAGGCATATTTAAATTACTAGAAAATTGCTCTGCTAAAGATTCTATAGCTAATCTTTTAGTTTTTCCATAAAAATCATACAGAGCATTTGTATCCACCATATTGTTTACTTGTATTTCTGTTAGTAAATCAAAAGTACTATTTTTTGAATTAAAATAACTGACTAAATTAATCAGTATTACAATAGAAACTACACCTACACACATTATCCATATAAGCTTTGAAGATAAGCTCTTAGAAAATGAAAAAACCATAACAGCTCCTTAAAATTTTGTAGTAAATTTTTATACAACGATTATCATGCTATTAATACAATAAAATGACAACAAAATAATAAATATATAAAATAAAAAGTAAATTATTTATTACATGATGTCCTAGTTATAATATTTTAAAAGCATTTATCAAAAATGTATATTAATCAGTATATTTTGAGAGTATTGTAACTTTATAACACAATTTATACTAAGCTGAAAGAAAAACTTTCAGCTTAAAAAATTATAATTTATTTTCGTTTTTACTTAGATAATCAGCAACACCTTTAGGGTCAGCCTTCATACCTTCATCGCCTTTATTCCAACCAGCTGGGCAAACTTCACCATGTTCATTAGTAAATAGCATAGTATCAACCATTCTAATCATTTCATCAATGTTTCTTCCAAGTGGTAAGTCATTTATAACTGCATGGCGGATTGTTCCATCAGCATCAAGCAAGAAAGAACCTCTTAAAGCAACTGCTTCTTCAAATAAAACATCAAAATTTCTGGCAATTTGTTTTGTTAAGTCAGCTACTAAAGGAAATTTAACTTGACCTATACCACCTTGATTTACCGGCATATTTTTCCAAGCAAAGTGAGAGAATTCGTTATCGCAAGATACACCAATTACTTCAATACCTCTATCTTTAAAATCTTGATATCTTTTATCAAAAGCAATAATTTCAGAAGGGCAAACAAAAGTAAAATCTTTTGGATAGAAAAATACTACTGCACCTTTTGGTCCTATATTTTTATAAAGATTAAAATCTTCAACTATTTCATTATTACCTAATACAGCAGGTGCTGTAAAATCAATAGCTTTTTTAGTTACTATCATCGTTTATCTCCTAATTAATAAATTTTATTTGTAACAAAATAATATCATTTGTAAATTTAAAAATTTATTAATTGTGTAAATTTGTATGTAAATTAATTTTATTATCAAAATTAAAAGATTTTAAGAATAAAATTAAGACAATTTTGATAATCTTATATTAAACTTTTAATATTTAAGGAGTAAAAATGGCAGTTAAAATTACTGATATTTGTATAGCATGTGGTTCTTGTATAGATGAATGCCCAGTAAGTGCAATCGTAGATGATGCAAATAACCCTGAGGGCGAAGATAGATATTATGTTTATGCTGATAAATGTGTTGAATGTGTAGGACATAATGATCAGCCAGCATGTGCAAGTGCATGTCCAACTGATGGCTGTATTGTATGGAGCGATGTAGTTAGTGGTCAACCAAGTCGTGATAATATCGGAAGCGATTTAAGAGATGGCTCAACTCCGGTATTTGCTTAATTAATACCCAATACAAGCATCTTTCTAGTATTTAAGATGCTTGTAGCTTCTTCATTTTATAACTCAAAATTACAATTTTTATATAAATTTAAAGCATTTTTTGATATAATTAACTCTTTTATAAACATAAAACTTATCTAAATTAAGGGGACGATTTTGGAAAAAACACTTTCTATTATTAAACCTGATGCAGTAAAAAAAGGCGTTATTGGTCAAATTTTAACACGCTTTGAAAGCAATGGTCTAAGAATAGCGGCTACAAAAAAAATACAGCTTTCAGAAAAAGAAGCACAAGAATTTTATGCTGTACACAAAGATAGACCATTTTTTAAAGACTTAGTTGAATTTATGATCAGTGGTCCAGTTGTGGTTTCTGTTTTAGAAGGCGAAAATGCTGTGTTAAAAAACAGAGAATTAATGGGTGCTACAAATCCAAAAGAAGCGGCTCCTGGTACTATCAGAGCAGATTTTGCAGATAGTATTGATGCAAACGCGGTTCATGGAAGCGATAGCTTGGAAAATGCAAAAATTGAAATAGAATTTTTCTTTTCAAAAACTGAAATTTTATAATGAAAATTGCCTTTGCAAAACTTAGCTCTGTAGCTTATCCTTTTAAACTAGATCTTGATAATATAGTTTTTGAAGGAACTATTACAAAAGTTAATCCAAAATTAGCTAAAATAACAGCTAATTTTAAAGGATTTACTTATAGAAATTGCGATCGATGTGGTGATGAAATGGAACTTGAAATCGATCAAAATATAGAGCTTTTTGCAAGCGATGGAATTTTTAAAGATGAAAATAATACTTTAAGTGATACTATGGAGTTTTTTGACTCTCATATTGACTTAATAGAGCTTGCTACAAGTGAATTACAATCTTACTTAAGTGATTATTTTTATTGTAATAAATGTTTAAATTAATAAAGGAGTAAAAAATGGCAGTACCTAAGAGAAGAGTGAGCAAAACTCGCGCAGCAAAACGCAGAACTCATTACAAAGTTACCCTACCTATGCCTATTAAAGATAAAGATGGTAGCTACAAAATGCCTCATCGTGTAAATCCTGTAACTAAGGAATATTAAGAACAATGACGAGCATTGCTATTGATGCAATGGGTGGTGATTTTGGGGAAAAGCCTATTATAGAAGGTGTAATTCAAGCTCTAAAAGAGCGAAAATTTAAAGCCGTCTTAGTAGGAGATCCTCAAAAGCTTAAAACCTTAATCCCTCAAGAATTAAACTCATATATAGAATATGAAGAGGCTTTTGATGTATTTGCTATGGAAGAAAATTCTACAGATGCATTAAAACGAAAAGATAGTACAATCTACAAAGCCATAGATTTAGTAAGAAATCAAAAAGCAAAAGCTGTTGTGTCAGCTGGACATAGTGGAGCTACTATGAGTTTGGCTACTTTAAGACTTGGAAGATTAGCCAATATCGCTAGACCTGCAATAGCCACTTTAATGCCAAATATCCATTCAAGAACATTAGTGTTAGATGTTGGCGCAAATGTTGATTGCAAAAGTGAGCATTTGTTTCAATTTGCCATTATGGGTGAAGCCTATGCTAAAGAAATTTTAAAAATTGCTAAGCCTAGAGTTGCTTTGCTTTCAAATGGTGAAGAAGAATGCAAAGGAAATGAGCTTACTAAAGAAACCCATCAACTTTTAAAGCAACTTCCAAATTTTGTCGGAAATGCTGAAGGAAGAGATATATTTAATGGCACGATAGATGTATTAGTATGCGATGGTTTTAATGGAAATATCTTACTTAAAACCGGTGAAGGTGTAGCAAGTGTTATTACAAAACTTTTAAAACAAGAAATTCAAAAATCTTTTTTATCAAAACTTGGCTATCTTTTAGCAAAACCTGCTTTTAATGAATTAAAAACCCACATTGATTATGAAGAATATGGAGGGGCTCCACTTCTAGGTGTGAAAGAATGTGTCATTATAAGTCATGGTAAAAGCGGTCCAAAAGCTATTAAAAATGCTATTTTTCAAGCATTAAATTTTACACAATCAAATATAAATCAAACTATAGAAAAAGAACTTGCCAATTATGAAATCAACTAAAGCTTCATTAAAAAGTATAGCTTCTTACATTCCCGAAAAAATACTTAGCAATAAAGAATTAGAATCTATGGTGCAAACTAGTGATGAGTGGATATTAAGAAGAACAGGAATAGAACAAAGACGCATAGCAAATGATGATGAAAACACAAGTGATCTTGGTACTAAAGCAGCTATCAAAGCTATACAAAGAGCGAATTTAAAACCTCAAGACATAGATGCTATTATTGTTGCTACTTTAAGTCCTGATTGCTTTACTATGCCATCAACTGCATGTAAAATTGCTCATAATCTTGGATTAAAAAACATCACTGCTTTTGACATTTCTGCAGCATGTTCAGGGTTTATTTATCTTTTAGAACTTGCTAAATCTATGGTTGAAAGCAAAACAAAGAAAAATGTTTTAATTATTGGAGCTGAAAAAATTAGCTCTATTATAGACTATACAGATAGAAGTATTTGTGTTTTATTTGGCGATGGAGCTGGTGCTGGAATTGTATCTTTAGATGATAATTATCCGATTATAGATACTCATACAGCAAGTGATGGGGAGTTTGGAGATTTATTAATAACTCAAAGATCTCAAAAAAGTAGCATTTGCTCTCCTCTTTCTATGCAAATGAAAGGAAACGAAGTATTTAAAATTGCAGTAAATACTCTAAGTAACGATGTTGTTGATATTCTTGCAAAAAATAATATAAAAAGTGAAGAAATTGATCTTTTTATACCTCATCAAGCTAATTTAAGAATTATTAAAGCCGTACAAGAAAAATTAAATTTTGCAGATGAACAATGCGTGGTTACAGTGCAAAAATACGGCAATACTTCAGCAGCCTCAATACCTATGGCAATGAATGATGCTTATGAACAAGGTCGTTTAAAACAAGGCTCACTAATATTGCTTGATGCTTTTGGTGGTGGATTTACTTGGGGTTCAGCATTGCTTCGTTTTGGCGGAGAAAATAACAAATAAGTTTATAAAGCTTATTTGTTATTTAAAAGTTTCTATTTGATCTAATACTGACTTTCTAACTTGATTGTCTGAAGAATCTACACGAATATAAAACTCTACCCTATTATTTATTTCATCTTCTTTATTTGCACTTAAAGGATAATTATCACCAAAACTTACAACTATAAGTTGAGTTGGATCGATTCCTTTAGCTATTAAATAATCGGCTACAACTTGAGATCTTTTACTAGCTAAATCAAAATTTCTCTTAGGATCCCGATCGCTTGCATCAGTATAACCTCTAAGTTCTATTTGAGCTTGCTTTGGCATTTTCTTAAGCACTTCACTAATACGCTTTAAAAAATCTTGTACATCAGCAGAATCAATCTGAATACTACCCCTAGCAAATTCAACTCTAGCTGGTAAATTTAAAACTATATTATTTTCTCTTTGATCTAATGCTGCTTTTAATTTTTCTATATTTTCTTGTTGAGTAATACTTAATTTCTTAAGTTTTTCAAGCTCTTCTACATTTGCATTTGAAGGTGCGCTATATTTATTATGCACTTCACTTTCTTTTTCTAAAGGACTAGAAGCAGTGAATTCAAAAATTTTAACAAATTCAGTTTTCAAGGCTTCAGTTTTTGCAGGATTACTTTCAGAAATCGCCCAAAGAGCAATAAAAAGTGCCAAAAGCAAACTTAAAAAGTCTGCATAAGGCACTGCCCATTTTTCACCTGCTGGACATTCTGGACATTTATGTTTTTTTCCCATTTTTAACTCTTATTTATCAAATTGAGAAATTCTAGGCTCATCATGGCTTAAATAGTTAAATAACTTTGCCTCCAAATCTCTTGGATTAGCTCCTTCTGCAATGCTTACAATAGCGTGAGAAATAACTATTCTTTCCTTAATTAAATCATGTGAATTAGCTTTCATTTTATTACCCCAAGGCCCAAATAAAGCATAAGCACCAAAAATTCCCGTAACAGTTGCTGTAAAAGCTCCTGAAATACCCGCTGCCATAGCCTGTGGATCATCAAGTAGTTTAAGTGCCAAAATCAATCCAAAAACAGCACCAACAAGCCCCATAGTAGGACAAGTTTCACCAAAGCGTATCCAATATTCTGCACATTCTTTATAATATTCTTCCATTTCTTCTACTTGAATTTCCATACTTTCTTTAATTTCTTCTACGCTCTTACCATCTACCATCATCATCATAGCTTCTTTTAAGAACTCATTGTCAATTTCATTAGTTTTTGACTCTAAAGCCAAAAGTCCATCTCTTCTTGCTATAACAGAGTATTCTACAAGCTCAGCTATTCTTTGACTTAAATTTACCCCCGAACCTTTAAAAACTACCTTTAATTCCTTATATGCACCTTTAACAATTTTTTTATGTGTAGAAGTCATTGCGCAAAAAGCTGCTGTAGGCACCACGATAATAAAAGACGCTAAGTGTAAAACATGCAAAGGGTTACCACCCTCTAAAATATCCCCTACAGAAATACTAACAACAGCTAATACCATCCCAAGTATGGTTGAAAGATCCATTAAACATTCTCCTTATTTTAATATACCCCAATTTTTGGCAATACTTGATGAAGTTTTTAATTTAACTTTTAATTTTACAATATTTTCCATAATATCACTAGCTTTTTTTGCAAAATCCTCACAAAGTTCATCTTTTACTTCAAAAATAAGCTCATCATGAATTTGCAAAATTAAGCGTTTGTTTTCATCCAAATTTCTACTTATTTCTATCATTGCCAATTTTATTATATCGGCAGCTGAACCTTGAAGTATAGAGTTAATACTCTCTCTTTCATGCATTGCAATTTGCATAGGCTTTGCATTTTCAAAATCAAAATAACGCTTACGACCTAGTAAAGTACTTATAAAGCCATTTTGCTTAGCTTCATTTTTTACTTTTTCAAAATAAGTTTTAATACTAGTAAAATTCTCAAAATATTTTTCAATATATTCTTTAGCTAACTTCGCTTCTATTTTTAAATTTTGACTCAAAGTCTTATAACCCATACCATAAATAAGACCAAAATTTATACTTTTAGCAATACTTCTTGTCTCATAATCACTATGGCCAAAAATCATAATAGCAGTTTTTGCATGAATATCCTCATCGTTTGAAAACGCTTCTAATAATTTCTCATCTTCACTAAAATGTGCTAGCATTCTAAGCTCAATTTGTGAATAATCAAGTGAGATAAAACTAAATCCTTCTTTTGCAATAAAGCAAGATTTATAATCCTTAGCATATTGACCATGTGCAGGGATATTTTGCAAATTTGGATCTTTTGATGAAAGGCGTCCAGTAGCTGTTCCTGTTTGCAAAAAACTTGAATAAATTCTTGAATTTTCATCTTTTTTAGCTAATTTTAACAAAGGTTCACAATAAGTAGAAACTAATTTTGCAAGCTCTCTGTAAGCTAAAATTTCTTTTACAATCAAATGTTCATCTAAAATAGCATTTAAAACCTTTTCATCAGTAGAATAACCTGTCTTACCTTTTTTACCACTTGGTAATTTTAATTTTTCAAATAAAATATCCCCTACTTGTTTAGGAGAGTTAATATTAAATTTTTCACCCGCTAAATCATATATTTTTTCACTTAGTATTTTAATATCTTGATTAAAACTTTGCATTAAGTTTTCAAGCTTTTGAGTGTCAAGTTTAATGCCATTATTTTCCATCATAATAAGCACTTTGATAAATTCAAACTCACTTTTTTGTGCAAGTTCAAACAAAGGCTTTTCTAAATTTTTTAAAAAATACAAATAAAATCTTAAAGTAATATAAGCATCTTCAGCAGCATATTTACAAGCTTTTTCTACATCCACTCCTGCAAAGCTTTCTCCTTTTTTTACCAAGTCTTCAAAATGTAAAGTCTCATAAGTAAACAATCTTTTTGCCAAATCATCCATATTTACACGCAAACTTGGCTCTTTAAGCCATGCAAGTATCATAGTATCAGCATAGTTTTTTGGAGGAAGTAAATTAAAATTATTTTTTATGATTTCAAAGTCATATTTAAGATTATGGCCTATAACCGTGCTTTGATATATTTTTTCTATACCCTTTTTAGCTACTTGCATAGAAATTTGCTTACAAACTCCTAAATAATCATGTGCAAGTGGCACATAAAAGGCTTCACTTTCATGAAAACAAAAACTAAACCCTACTATCTTAGCTTCTTTAGTATCCAAGCCCGTAGTTTCGGTGTCAAAAGCAACAATACTTTGATCATCAATTTTTTCTAAAATTTCAAATAATTCTTTCTCATCTAAAATTAATCTTGCATTAAATCCTAAATTTTTATCTTTATTAGTAGGATTAGTGCGTAGTTTTTTTAACAAAGCATTTAATTCATAATGCTCTAAAATATCCATAATCTTAAGCAAAGGCTCATCTTTTGGATACTCACAATTTAAAAGCATATCTTTTACATCTAAATTTTCATACAAAGAAGCAAGTTTTTTGCTTAAAAAAGCATTTTCTTTGCCTTCAAGCAACAAATTACGACTTCTCTCATTACGCACTAGTGTTAAGTTTTCATAAATTCCCTCAATACTTTCAAACTCATCAAGTAAATTCTTAGCACCCTTAGCACCAATTCCTTTTACCCCTGGGATATTATCTGAACTATCTCCACATAGAGCTAAAAAATCTCTTATTTGGCTAGGTTTTACCCCATATTTTTCCAAACACCCTGCTTCATTATAATCATTTTTTGAAATAGGGCTATAAATACTAACTTTATCATCTTTTATAAGTTGATACAAATCTTTATCTTGAGTGATAATTCTTATAAAAATATCCTTACTTTCACACTCTTTAACTAAAGATGCGATGATATCATCAGCCTCATATCCTTCGCAAGAAAAACTTGAAAAACCCATTTTTTCTATCATTTGAATGCAAATTGGAATTTGAGCTAATAAATCAGGCGGAGGTGGAGTGCGGTTGATTTTATAATTTGGATCAATTTCACTTCTAAAAGTTTTTCCTTTACTATCAAGAGCAAAAATAATCATATCACTAGGATGTTCATTTTTCAAACTATAAATAAAATTAGCAAAACCACTAATCATATTACTAGGCTCACCTTTTGAATTTTTCAAACCCTTTAAAGCATAAAAAAGTCTAAAGAAAAAACCAAAAGTATCAATTATTGTTAAAGTTTTCATTTTTTTCCTATATTAAAAAATAATAATAATTATCGCCCAAAATTATTTAAAAGTCGGTAAAAAGTATTAAATTTCCATTTTAAGCATTTTAGTTACAATTATATTTTAAATTTAAAACAAAGGTTTAATCTTGCAAACAAAATCAATCGCGGATGAAAATTTTCAAACTCCACAAGGAAAAAAGGCATTTAAAAAGGCTGTGTTTTCATGCTGGCTAGGAACTGCCATGGAATATGCAGATTTTGCACTTTATGGCTTAGCTGCAGCTACTGTTTTTTCAGAAGTTTTCTTTCCTGAACAAACTCCTGTTATAGCATTATTGCTTAGTTTTGTTACTTATGGTATAGGTTTTATTGCTAGACCTATTGGAGCTTTATTTTTTGGATATTTAGGAGATAAATACGGAAGAAAAAATGTATTAATGAGCACCATTGCATTAATGGGTATTTCAACTACTTTAATTGGTTTTATACCAAGTTATGCAGTAATTGGAATTTGGGCTCCTATATGTTTGGTTATCTTGCGTTTTATGCAAGGCTTTGGAGCAGGTGCTGAGCTTTCAGGTGGGACTGTCATGCTTGGAGAATATGCTCCTAGCAAACATAGAGGTTTAATCTCTTCTGTTATAGCACTTGGATCAAACAGCGGAACCTTACTTGCGGCTTTTGTATGGCTTTTAGTTACAAGTATGGATGATGCTAGTTTTAAAGAATGGGGATGGAGAATTCCTTTTATAGGAAGTATTTTTATAGCACTTTTTGCTGTTTATATGCGTTTAAATGTAAAAGAAACTCCTGTTTTTGAAAAACAAAAAGAATTAATGCTAAAAATTCGTCATGAAAATGAAGCACATATGAAAAAAGATGAAAGAACTTTTTGGCAGAAAAGTCGTGCATTTTGGACTATGGTGGGTATAAGGATAGGAGAAAATGGACCATCTTATCTTGCACAAGGCTTTATAGTAGGTTATGTAACTAAAATTTTACTTCTTGATAAATCAGTAGCCACAACTGCTGTTGTTATCGCTTCTTTGGTGGGATTTTTGGTTATACCTTTAGCAGGATATTTAAGTGATAAATTTGGAAGGCGTATTACTTATAGAACCTTTTGCTTGCTTTTAATGCTTTATGCTTTCCCTGCTTTTATGCTACTTGATAGTAAAAATGAAATTATTGTAATTTTAACTATCATTGTAGGTATGTCTTTGGCATCTTTAGGAATTTTTGGCGTGCAAGCTGCGTGGGGTGTGGAGCTTTTTGGAGCAAAAAATCGCTATACCAAAATGGCACTAGCAAAAGAATTTGGCTCTATACTTTCAGGAGGAACCGCTCCTATGATAGCTTCAGCTTTGCTTGCTTATTATGGCACTTGGTGGCCAATAGCCTTGTATTTTGTTATCACCGCAGGAATTGGTTTTATAACAACTTTCTTTGCACCAGAAACTAGAGGCAGGGATTTAAATTTAATAGAAGATGCGATATGATACGCCTTATTTTAGATACTGATATAGGCAATGGAATAGCAGGGGCTAATACTGATGATGGTTTAGCCCTTGGACTTATTTTAGCCTCCAAAGAAATCAAACTTGAAATGATTAGCACTTTAAGTGGTAATGTGCAAGCTTTAACCGCTTATAGTGTTGCTAAAGATTTATTAAATAAGCTTAATCTATATATACCTTTGTATTTAGGTGCTCATGAAGCTTTATGTGAAGATAGTCATTTTTGGAGACAAAGACTAGATAAAGGCGTAGAAGAGTTTAAGCTTACTCATCTTTGGGATCATATAAAACCTATAAAAATCCTAGAAAACATAAACCCAAATGCTTGTATGAAAATGGGTGAGCTTATTATGCAAAACCCAGGTGAAATTTCAATTTGCGCTATAGGGCCTTTAACAAATATAGCCATAGCTATGAAGCTTTTCAAAGACTTTGATAAAAATGTAAAAGAAATTTTTATCATGGGTGGAAGTTTTGATATGCCTTATCATATCAAAGATACGAATTTTGGTTTTGATCCTGAAGCTGCTAGTATAGTTTTAAACTCAAGAGCTAAAATCACACTTGTTCCTTATAATGCAACAATGCAAACTATGCTCACACATGAAGATTTAAATGCTTTAGAAAATCAAAATCCTCTTTGTGATTTTTTAGTGCAGACTTTAAGAGTTTGGATTGATTTTGCAAGCAAAACAAGAGGCACAAATGGCACATGGATACACGATGCATTAACTATTGCTTATATGCTTGATCCAAATTTAGCAAATTTTGATGAGTATTTAGTAGATGTCATTTGTGATAGTACTTTTGCTAGAGGAAGCACGATAAGGTGTTTTAAAGATGCAAAAATGCCTATGAAAAATCATGAATTAAAAAACACCATAAAAGTTTTAAAAGATGTTGATAATGCTAGACTTTTAAATCTTTTAAAATCAAGGCTTTTAAATGGAATTTGCTATGAAAATTACAAAAGCATAACGACTTAATTTACCCAAGGCTATAAAAATACTTGCTTTTAAAAAAGAATACTTAGCAAATCCAAGCCCTAGTGCAAAAAGATCTCCCACTATGGGTAAAAAAGTAAAAAAAGCATACAAAGAGCCAAATTTTTTAAAGTTTGCATTGATTTTTTCTAATTTACATAAAGAGTTTTTAAAATATTTTTCCAAAATTTGACTCTCTCCAAAATAAGCTAACGCATAGGTACTTAAACTACCCAAAGTATTCCCCAAGCTTGCTATAAATAAAACCATATAAGCATTAAAATCTAATTTCACAAAAACAAGCACAAAAGCCTCACTTGCCATAGGTAAAAGCGTGCTAGAGAGAAAACATACTATAAAAAGCCCTATATAGCTTATATCATTATATAAAAAATCAAACATTATAAATTTTCTTAGTATTTATTTTATAAACTATCATTTTAAAGAATTTTTAATAATAATTATCTTAGAATGTAAAGTCATTTGGCAATTTTTTAAAAGGAAAAACTATGGAAAGGAAAAAATTTTCTAAACTAAATTTAGAATACTCATTTAACAAAGCTTCTTTTTCTTGGCGTTAAGCCTGCTACTACATTTTCAATCATTTTTATTTTACATTTTTAGTTTTAGTTGATCATTTTTTGATTTTAAATTATTAATCATTTTAAGGAAATACTATGAAAAAATATTATGGAAAATTTGGTGGGCAATTTGTGCCAAATGAAGTAAAAATAGCATTAGATGAAGTAGAAAAAGCTTTTTTAAAACTCAAAAAAGATAAAGATTTTAACACAGAATTAAAAGAACTCTTAGCTAATTATGTGGGAAGACCTACGCCTTTATACTATGCTAAAAATTTAAGCAAGCTTTATAATCACGAAATTTATTTAAAAAGAGAAGATTTAACTCACACAGGAGCTCATAAGATCAACAATGCCATAGCTCAAGCCTTAATGGCAAAGAAAATGAATAAGAAAAAAATTATTGCAGAAACTGGAGCAGGACAACACGGGCTTGCAACAGCTACTGCAGCAGCACTTTTGGGACTTGAATGTGAGATATTTATGGGAGCTATTGATGTAAAAAGACAAGTCTTAAATGTCTATAAAATGCAGCTTTTAGGAGCAAAAGTTCATGCGGTAGAAAGTGGAAGTAAAACTTTAAGTGATGCGGTAGATGAGGCTTTAAAGTTTTGGGTTAAAAATACCAAAGAAGTATTTTATGTAGTAGGAAGTGCAGTGGGGCCTTATCCTTATCCACAAATTGTTACGCATTTTCAAAGCATTATAGGTAAAGAATGTAAAATGCAACTTAGAAAATTAAATAAAAAAGTTGATTACATCATAGCAGCAGCTGGAGGTGGTAGCAATGCTGCTGGAATTTTTCATGCATTTTTAAAAGATGAAAAAGTTAAACTCATAGGCGTTGAAGCAGCAGGTTTAGGAAAAGATACACCTTATCATGCAGCCACACTTACTAAAGGCGAAGAAGGTATTATCCATGGTATGAAAACTAAAGTTTTACAAGATGATAAAGGCAATATTGCTCATACTTTTAGTATTTCTGCTGGGCTTGATTACCCTGGCATAGGGCCTTTGCACGCATATTTGCAAGAAAGTAAAAGAGCAAGTTATCATGCTATTAGTGATGATGAGTGTATTAATGCTTTAAAATTATTATGTAAAGAAGAAGGTATTATACCCGCTATTGAAAGCTCACATGCATTAGCTTATTTAGAAAAACTTTGTCCAACTTTAAAGAAAAAAAGTGTGATAGTTGTAAATCTTTCAGGAAGAGGAGATAAAGATATGCAAAGTATTTATGAATATAAAAAAGGTGAAATTTATGGTTGAAGAATAACTTCAACCAATTTATTTTTTTATGCTTTTTAGCTCTAAATTTAGATAATACCCTGTATAAGAACCACTTTTTTTATGATTTTTAGCAAGCTCTTCAACGCTACCTTTAGCTATAACCTTACCACCTTTAACTCCACCTTCAGGTCCCATATCGATGATATAATCAGCATTTTTAATCACATCTAAATTATGCTCTATCACAAACACACTATTTCCAAGATCAACTAAATGTTGCAAAACTACAATAAGTTTATTAACATCTTCAAAATGAAGTCCTGTTGTAGGTTCATCTAAAATATAAAGAGTTTTTCCTGTATCGCTTCTACTTAATTCTTTAGCTAACTTAATACGCTGAGCCTCCCCACCACTTAAAGTAGTTGCATTTTGTCCCAAGGTAAGATAATCAAGCCCAACTTTTACCAAAGTATCAAGCTTTTGTTTTATCTTTGGCACAGAAGTAAAAAACTCACTTGCTTCAATAATACTCATATTTAAAACATCAGCTATGCTTTTACCTTTATATTTAATCTCTAAAGTTGCATCATTATATCTTTTACCATTACAAACATCACAAGTTACCATCACATCAGGCAAAAAGTGCATTTCTATTTTAATTTCACCATCTCCACTACACTTTTCACATCTTCCACCTTTAACATTAAAAGAAAAACGCCCTGCTTTATAACCTCGCATTTTAGCTTCTTTGGTAGCTGCAAAAAGATTACGAATTTCATCCATAGCACCTGTATAAGTAGCGGGATTTGAACGAGGAGTCCTTCCTATAGGACTTTGATCAAGATAAATTACCTTATCAAGTTTTTCCAAACCTTCTATCTTAGCCCCACTTAGTTTTTTAACTTTTTTAGCACGGTTAAGCTCTTCTTTTGCAAATGGAAGCAAAGTTTGCAAGATTAGCGAGCTTTTACCACTTCCTGAAACACCTGTAATTGCTACTAAATTATGCAATGGAAAATCTACACTTAAATTTTGAATATTATTAATACTCACATCTTTTAAACTAATAAAATCTTTTTGTTCTCTATTTTTTTGATGGGCAATTTGCTTTTTACCACTCATATAAAGGGCAGTTTGGCTTTTACTTTTTAATAATTCTTTATAAGTTCCACTAAATACAACTTCACCACCAAATTTACCAGCATTTGGACCAATATCTACGATAAAATCTGCTTCTTCTATTGTCATTTTATCATGCTCAACCACGATTAAAGTATTACCCTTTTGCTGAAGATTTCTTAAAGTTTTAATGAGTTTTGCTGTATCTCGCTCATGCAAACCAATGCTAGGCTCATCTAAAACATACATCACCCCACTTAAACCACTACCAATTTGAGATGCTATACGAATTCTTTGAGCTTCACCTCCACTAATTGTTCTTGCATCACGCCCTAAGGATAAATACCCAAGTCCTACATCATAAAGAAAAAACAATCTTTCATTAATTTCTTTAAAAATAGGCTTAGCTATCAATCTTTCTTGCTCACTCAAATATGCAAAATTAGCTTCTTTTGAAAAAAATGCAGTAGTATTTTCTATGCTCATATCTAAAATTTCACCCAAATTTTTTTCAGCAACTTTTACAGCTAAACTTTCAGCTCTTAAACGATGACCATTGCAATCTTTACAAGTTTTTTCGCTCATATACTCGCTTAAATCTTTTTCATCTTTTAGCATTTCATAAGCATATTTAACTGCACCTTCAAATTTGCGATTTAAGCGATGTCTTTTCCATAAAAAGTTAATTTCCTTGGCATTACCATAAAGTACTAGACGCTTTTCTTCTTCGCTTAGCTCATTATATGGAATTTTTACCCTTATATCATTTTGCTCGCAAAAGGCCATTAAAAACTTATAGTAATAACTTTTATTAAACCCATATAATAGCTTTACAGCTCCTGCTTCTAAGCTTAATTCTTCATTGATAAGCTTTTTCATATCTAGCGTATATCTTATACCAAGACCATCACAACTTGGACAAGCACCTTTTGGAGAATTAAAAGAAAAACTCAAAGGCTCAAGCAAAGGAAAAGAAATTTTACAATCAAAACAAGCATTATGCTCACTATAATGAAAATGTTTTGCTATATTTAATTCTTCATTATTTAAAACTTCAATTTCCACTTCACCAAAGCTCTCACTAAGACCTTTTTCTATATCGCTTGCAAGTCTTGCCAACATATCATCTTGCACTTGGAGTCTATCTATCACAAGCTTTATTGTATGTTTTTTAGTTTTAGCAAGCTCAATATCCTCATCAAGACGCGTTAAAACCCCATCAATTTGTGCTCTAACATAGCCTTTTGCGACTAAATTTTCCAAAAGATCTGCAAAAGTTCCTTTTTTTTCTTTGATCAAAGGAGCATAAATGATGATTTTTGCCCCTTTTGGAAGCTTTAAGATTTCACCTACGATATCTGCTGCACTCATAGATGAGATTTTTTGGCCACATTGATGACAATGTTGTGAGCCAATCCTTGCATATAAAAGTCTTAAATAATCATAAATTTCAGTAATAGTTCCAACGGTTGATCGAGGATTTTTAGAAGTTGTTTTTTGATCAATAGCAATAGCAGGAGTTAAACCTTCTATTTTATCAACATTTGGCTTACCAACTTTATCTAAAAACTGCCTTGCATAAGCACTTAAACTCTCAATATAGCGGCGTTGTCCTTCTGCATAAAGCGTACCAAAAGCTAAAGTGGATTTACCACTTCCACTAAGTCCTGTAAAAACTATAAGCTTATTTTTAGGAATTTCTAGGTTGATATTTTTAAGATTATTCTCTTTAGCACCAATTATATTAATAGTATCATTCATAACTTTTCCTAAATATTTAAAAATAAATTTATGATTTTAACATAAGAAAAATTAAAATATTTTTCTTTTTTATAAAGGAAAAATTAAAATACATTCTTAAGTTTTATATAAATAAAAATATATATAATGATTATCAAAATTATTTTAAAGGAGAAAAAATGAAATTTTCAAAAATGGTGTTTTTGAGTTTTTTTATAGCAAGTTCTGCTTTAGCTCATCAATTCTTTCCTATGCAAACTAGCAATGGATATGAAGTAGGTTTTTGGGCTGATGATCACTGGGGACAATATCAACCTGATAGGGTTTTTGGTATAAGTGCAAAAGATTCTCAAGGAAAAAATTTAAAAGCTGGCTATGACTACGAAAATAACAAAATATTTATTGAGGGAAAACCTGCTGTTGCAAGTGTTAATTATGATTTTGGATATTACACATTTACAAAAGATGGAAAACATTATGCACAAAAAAGATCTGATATTACAGATATTACTGGTGCAAATGAAGTCACTCAAACAAGAAAAATTTTCAAAATGGGAAAAAGTATTTTTTCTTGGGATGAAGGTTCAAAAAAACCATTAGGATTAAAATTTGAAATAGTTCCTTTACAAAATCCTTTAACACTACATGAAGGAGATAAATTAAAACTCCAAGTTTTACTAGATGGAAGACCCGTAAAAGGAGTTGAATTTGAAGATCAAAATGATGATATCGACAACATAGCAACAAATGAAAAAGGTATAGCAACAATCACACTCACAAAACCAAAAGATGGTTTACAAATAATAGCTGCAAACATCAAACTACCATACAATCTAGACAGATATGGCGATACTTTACAATTGACAGCGACACTAAGTTTTAAATCTAAATAATTTCAAATTCTTAGTCAATAAAATTAATTTTTAATTGACTAAGAAATATGTTACATTTTGTAATATATTAATTTTTTATTTATCCTATATAGCAATAAAATATAATTCTACGATACACTAAATAAATTCACTAAAGCAAAGGAATTAAATGAATATTACTAACAAAATATTATGGTTTTTTGTTGCCATTGTCGGTGCTGTTTGTTTTGGCATATTAGCACTCCAAAATGGCGAAAGTATTTCAGCGATTTATCTTGTTATTGCTGCTTTATGTATTTATATCATAGGGTATAGATTTTATGGTAGATATATTGCCTATAAGGTGCTAGAGCTAGATAAAAACAGAGCAACTCCTGCTATGGTTAAAAATGACGGATGTGATTTTGTCCCTACAAATAAAATTGTACTTTTTGGACATCATTTTGCCGCTATCGCAGGAGCTGGTCCTTTGGTAGGTCCTATACTTGCTGCACAAATGGGTTATTTACCCTCTATGCTTTGGATATTAATAGGCGGTGTTTTAGCAGGTGCGGTACATGATTTTGTAGTTTTATTTATATCTACGCGTCGTAATGGAAAATCTTTAGGAGAGATGATAAAAGATGAATTAGGACAATTTATCGGCGCAATAGCAATGATTGCTATATTTGGAATTATGCTTATAATTATTGCGATTTTAGCTATGGTTGTTGTAAAAGCTTTAGCAGAATCTCCATGGGGATTATTTACCATCGCAATGACCATTCCTATTGCTGTTTTTATGGGAATTTATATGAGATTTTTAAGACCTGGTAGGGTTGGTGAAGCTTCTATTATAGGTTTTATATTGCTCATATTAGCCATACATTATGGAAGTGAAATAGCTGCTGATCCTTATTGGGCGAAAATATTTACCTTTGATGCACCAACTTTAGCGCTTATTATGATGGCTTATGGTTTTATAGCTGCAATTTTACCTGTTTGGTTTTTACTTGCTCCAAGAGATTATTTATCAACTTTTTTAAAAATCGGTGTTATTGTGGTTATGGCTTTAGCTATTGTATTTGTAGCACCTGATCTTCAAATGCCAAAAATTAATTCTCAATATTTAGATGGAAGTGGGCCTGTATTTGCTGGAGCAATTTTTCCATTTTTATTTATTACCATTGCATGCGGAGCTATTAGTGGTTTTCATGCATTAATTTCAAGTGGCACAACTCCTAAAATGCTTGAAAATGAAACTCATGCATTAGCTGTTGGATATGGCTCTATGCTTATGGAAAGTGCTGTGGCCATCATGGCTTTAATTTGTGCTTGTATTTTACACCCTGGTCTTTACTTTGCCATCAATGCGCCTGCTGCTACTATAGGTGTAGATGTTGCAAATGCAGCTGCTGCTATTTCTAGCTGGGGTTTTAAAATAACTCCTGAAGAAATCACTACTTTAACTACAAATATAGGCGAACAAAGCATATTATCAAGAACTGGTGGAGCACCAACATTTGCTGTAGGTGTTGCTTTGATTTTACATGAATTATTTGGTGGAGTGAATTTAATGGGCTTTTGGTATCACTTTGCTATTTTATTTGAAGCCTTGTTTATTTTAACTGCAGTTGATGCTGGGACAAGAGCTTGTAGATTTATGGCTCAAGATATATTGGGTAATGTTTATAAACCTTTAGGAAATATCAATAATACCTTAGCAGGAATTTTTGCAACAGCTTTAAGTGTTGGTGGATGGGGGTATTTTCTCTATCAAGGAGCGATAGATCCAAAAGGTGGAATTTACTCATTATGGCCACTTTTTGGAGTGAGTAATCAAATGCTTGCTGGCATGGCATTGCTTTTAGCAAGTGCGATTTTATTTAAAATGGGGAAGGCAAGATATACTTGGATTACTCTCATACCTGCTTGTTTTGTTTTAATCGCAACACTTTATGGGGGTATTCAAAAAATTCTTCCTTACAAAGAAGGAGATCCAATCCATAATGCTATAAGTCATGTTGCTGCTGTACAAATAAATACGCAAAAAATACAAGAATTTAATTTAAAACTTTCTCAAACACAAGATGAAGCAATAATCGAGCAAATCAAAAAAGATATAAAATTAGCATCTCAAGCTAAAAATTCCAATTTAATAAATGCAATTTTATGTGTGTTTTTCATGATTACCACTTTGCTTGTTGTACTTTCTTGCTTTGGAATTTTTATCAAAAAATTAAACATTCCTTTAAAAGAAAGCCCTTATATAGCATTAAAAAAGGAAAAAACATGATAAAAAAACTTAAATTATGGTATGAAAAATCCGAAAGGTTTTTTCATCCCTTAGTTGGAGTTGCAAGCTATGATAAATATCTTGAACATATGAGAGAAAAACATCCTAAAGCACCTTGTAAAAGTAGAAAAGAATTTTTTAAAGATTTTCTTGAAAAAAAATACAATAGTGGCTTAGGAAAATGCTGATAAATATTAAAGAGTAAAGTTTTTACTATACAAATGATTTTTGGTGAAAATCACCAAAAATCAAGCATGTTTTTTTGCAAAAGCTTTCATAAATTCACTTAACTTTTGAACCTTTTCAATGCTGATAGAATTATAAATACTAGCACGAATTCCACCTAAAATTTTATGTCCTTTAAGACCTATCATACCATTTTCTTCAGCTTCTTTTACAAAAACTAGCTCTAAGTTTTTATCATAAGCTATATTAAAACTAACATTCATTAATGATCTATCCTCTTTTTTGGCATGACCTTTATAAAAACCATTACTCTCATCAATCACATCGTATAAAATTTTGGCTTTTTGTATATTTTGCTCATTGATTTTGTCTAATCCACCTTGATTTAAAAGCCATTTCATTTCAAGATTAAACATATATATAGCAAAGGTTGCTGGAGTATTAAATAAAGAATTATTTTCAGCATAAACGCTATATTTTAACATACTAGGTATATTTTTGTTTTTACTACGCTCTATCATATCTTTACGCACAAAAGCACAAGCAAGCCCTGAAATTCCTGCATTTTTTTGCACCCCACCAAAAAGCATAGCAATATTAGAAAAATCTATCTTTTTAGAGAAAAAATCACTAGAAGCATCAATTATCAAAGGACTTTTAGTCTTTGGATAGCTTTTATATTGAGTTCCATAAATGGTATTATTAGAGCATATATAAGCATAATCTGCATTATCGCTAAATTCAAATTGTGGGATATGATCAAACTCACTTTCTTGACTACTTGCTACTATTTTTGTATTTACTCCTAAAATTTCAGCTTCTTTAATAGCCTTTTTAGTCCAAACTCCCGTATTAACAAATTCACAAACTCCACCCATATATAAATTCATAGGTATCATAGCAAATTGCAAACTAGCCCCACCTTGCATTAAAAGCACTTCATAATCATCATTTACACCATAAAGTTCTTTTGCCATTTTGATAGCTTCAAAATGCACTTCTTCAAAAACCTTTCCACGATGAGAAACTTCCATAATAGAAAAGCCTTTACCATGATAATCAAACAAATGTTCCCTAGCTTCTTTTAAAACCTCATCAGGCAGGTTTGAAGGACCTGCACTAAAATTCATCACTCTCATTTTATCTCCTTTTATAGTATTTGAGCTTCTTTACTCTCATTTATTGAGCAAAGCTTTATAATATCTCCTTTTTTTAGCTTTTCAAGAGAGATATTTTTGCCATCTTTTTGTAAATTTATCAAATTTTTACTTTTATCAAAGAAATTTTTTTGCTGAGTTAAAAGTTCCTCAAAATTATCAAGCTTATTTTCATAATTTAATAATTTTAAATTTAAAACGCTCTTTAGTTGGCTTTGTAAAAAATCAAGCTTTTGTTTTCTAAGAAAAAAAGCATTTTCTAAAGACTTAGCTTTGGCTAAATTTTGCAAATGATCGATTTTGTTTTGATAAAACTTAAGATGATTTAACATTTGGTTTTTAAAACGCATAGCAAGCTCATCAAGTCCTTGTTCTAAGCTTAGTTTATTTGGAAAAATCATATCAATAGCTGCACTTGGAGTTGGTGCTCTTAAATCTGCTACAAAATCACTAATAACATAATCAATCTCATGTCCAATAGCAGAAACAATAGGCGTTTTTAAAGAAAAAATACATCTTGCAAGTTCTTCATCGTTAAAACAAAACAAATCTTCTCTGCTTCCACCACCTCTTGCCAAAATAATCGCATCTAAATTATACTCATTGGCTTTTTTTAAAGCATTTATTAAAGAATTTGGGGCACTTTGTCCTTGGGTAAGGGCATTAAAAATAGTTATTTTGCAAAGATTGTATTCTTTTTGTGAAATTAGCTTTAACATATCTTGCAAAGCAGCTGAAGTAAAAGAAGTAATTATGCCTATTTTTTTAGGAAATTTAATAATGCTTTTTTTAACATTTGTATCAAACAAACCTTCTTTTTCAAGCTTTTCTTTTAGAGCTAAAAATTTAGCTTCTAAATCTCCAAGACTTGTTTTTTGCATACTTTTGGCGATAAATTGATACCTGCCACTTGCTTCATATAAACTCACATAACCTCTAAGTTCAAGCATATCGCCAACTTTAGGTTTAGCTTGGACAAACTGATTAAAGCCTTTAAACATCACACAAGCTATGCTTGATTTTTCATCTTTTAAATCAAAATACCAATGTCCTGAACTATGAATGGTAATTTTAGAAATTTCTCCACTAAGCTCTATATCATCAAGATGAAATTCTAATAAACTTTTAGCTTTTAGATTAAGTTCTGAAACTTTCATTTTTTTCTTGCAATAAACATAGAGCAAACACCAAAACTAAAGCTTTTATACTCTAGCATTTCAAAATACTCACTCAATTCTTTAATAAATTCTTCTTTGCTTAAAAAATCTTCTATCGAATTTGGTAAATACTCATAAGCACTATAATTTTTACTGATAAATCCACCCACTTTTGGTAAAATATTTTTTAAGTAAAAATCTCTACAAGCAGCTATAAAACCACCCTGCTCTCTTTTAGTAAATTCAAGCACAAGTAAAATCCCATCCTTTTTCAACACTCTTGCAAATTCTTTTATAGCTTCTTTCCTATCTACCACATTGCGTATGCCATAACTTATACTTATGATATTTGCACTTTCACTTTCAAGTGGAAGTTCTTGTGCTTTTGCTTGCACAAAAGTCGCATCAGGAATTTTTTTCTTAGCCACTTCAAGCATGCCCGCACTTGGATCAACCCCTTTTATACTAATGATATTTTTATTTGTCCTTAAGGCTTGATTTTGCCATTCTATAATCATATCGCCTGTACCACAAGCCACATCGATAATATCAAGTTCATTGTTAGAAAATTTAAAAACATCTAAACAAGCTTTTTTTCTCCAACTCACATCACTTCCAAAACTTAAAATTCTATTAGCCTTATCATAAGTTGGTGCTATATCATCAAACATTTTGACTATTTTTTCTTGTTTCTGCATGTTTTTCCTAACTATATATTTTTAATTTTTTAATGCTTTTTTCAATTTGTTTTATTGTATTTTCATCATATGAAATTTGTTCTAAATGATTATGTTCAAAATAATTTTTTAGTTTTTCAATACTTTTTTCTTCAAACATAGTTGCAAAATAGCATAATAAAAATTTTATTCTTTCTAATTCTTCTTCATGATTTGTTTGAGATTTTACAATTTTTTTCTTTAAAAAAACTAATTCTTTTCTTAGTTTAAAAGCCACTAAAGACTTTAAAATTTGATTTTTCTCTCCTTGATAAAAACTACAATCATTCTTTAAAATAAAATCCATATCAAGAAAAATATCATTGATTTTTTCATCACTTAAAATAAAAATATATTTTTCTAATTCAAATTTACAAATTTTATCATTACAAATTTGTTTTTCCAAATTCAAAATATAATCTTGAAGTTTATTTTGAATACTCTTTTCAAAAAGAGTGCTAAAAAGCTCAAAGAAAATGCATATTTGCCTAAGACTTACAAAAAATTGCTCAAAACTTTCAAAATTTAATTTTTGTAAAAAATTCAATCTGTCATTTTTTAATCTTTTTAAAAGTACAAAAAGTAAGATTTTACCCGCTTCAAAACTTTGAATTTGATTTGGAAAATGTAAGCTAATATCTTCTTGTTTATCCAAAATTTTAATACATCTAGCACTATCAAAAATTTTAGAAAAATCTCCATATAATGCTAAATTTTTGCTGTAGAAATTTTCATCATCTGAAATCTCTTTATAGCTTTTAAAAAAGTGAGGTAAATTAAATTGCTTTGCTTTTTCAAAAGTAGGAAAAACAACTTTCAAAATGACCAAATCTTGTAGATTATTTTTAAACTTATAAAGTAAAAATCGAGCACTATTAATCTCAAAACTAATTCTAGTTTTCTTAATAACACTTCCTATAAGTTTTTTACTTTGCTGTTTAAATTCTTTTTTAGAAAGTTTATGATTTTTTTTATCTAAAATATCATGCAGTTTATAAAGTGAAAATCGATAATAATTTTTATTAAATTTTTTATATTTAACATCACAAAAAGGACTTATACGCGTAAAGAAAACGCGTATTTTATCCTTAGAATATATAATTTTCTCTTCTTTTAAAATTTTTATAAAGTCATCATTTTTGAGTAAAAAGCGTCTTTGGACTTCACAAACCATTTTATTTTTTACAAGCTTTACAACCATTCACATAAGCAAATACGCCAAGATAATCAATAATATTGCCAATTTTTTTCTCAAGATCTTCTTGGTATTTATTTATCCCACTATCTTCATAACACACATCTTCTATATGATTGCATTTGCTACAAATTACATGTATATGAGGATATTCATAAATATCATAACAAGTTTTTTGATTTGGAGTGTTGATTTCTACAACCAAACCTTGTTCTTTTAAAGTATTTAAATTTTTATACACTGTAGCTAAAGAAATAGAAGGATATTCTTCCTTAATGCTTTCGTATAAAGATTCTATATTAGGATGTTCATGGCGTTTTAAAATTTTTAAAATACAAAGTCTTTGAGGAGTAGCTTTTAAATCACAATTTTTAAGCAATTGAATAAGTTCCATTATTAATTCTCCGATATTTTTTATATAGTATAACGCTTTTTTTATAAAAAAATGATTATATTAAAGGATATTTTTTATCTTTTAATAAATTTTAATCTTTTTACACAAAGATTCAACATCAATTTCTAGAAATTTTTCTACTTCATTTGTTTTACCATGAGTTATAAATTGATCTTCAAATTCAAAACTTACTAGTTTTATATGATAAAGATTTTCTTTTTGCAAGAAAGTTGCAATCAAACTTCCCACTCCACCTATCTTAGCACTATCTGAAAAAACAAACCAAGTTTTTGTATCTTTTGCCAATTCTTTTAAAAGCTCTTCATCTAAAGGTTTTGCAAAAATCAAATCTATTAAGCTTGCATAATCTAAACCAAGTTTATCTAAAGCTAGTTTTGCCTTAGCCACACCCTGACCAAAACCTAAAAATACTTTATCGCTTTGCACTTTAGATAAAATTTGAGCTTTTGCAAGTTTTATCTCACATGGATTAAAATTTTCATCTAATAAAAAATTACCTCTAGGATAACGAAAAGCAAAAACACCTTGATGAAAATAAGCATACTCCATAATTTTTTCCATCATAGCCTCATCTCTTGGAGCCGCTAAAGTAATATTTGGTATAGCACTTAAAAAACTAACATCAAAAGCACCTTGATGAGTTTCTCCATCTTCTCCTACTATGCCAGCTCTATCCATAGCAATAACTACATTTAAATTCATAATAGCACAATCATGGATAACTTGATCATAAGCTCTTTGCATAAAAGTGCTATAAATTGCTATAAAAGGCTTAAAACCTTCTTTAGCCATAGCTGCCATAGAAGTAACTGCATGTTGTTCTGCAATTGCTACATCCCAAAAACGCTCAGGATATTTTTCCATTAGCTTATCTATTCCAGTTCCACTTGGCATAGCAGCAGTTACACCTACTATATTTTCATATTTTTGAGCTAAATTTAAAAGTGTATTTGAAAAAATTTCTGTCGCACTTTTTTTGTTCATATTTGCCTTTAAACTCTCTCCACTACTTCTATCAAAAGCACCTACTCCATGCCATTTGGCATTTTTACCTTCAGCTAATGTATAACCTTTGCCTTTGATAGTTTGCACATGCACTACACAAGGTTTATTCATAGCTTTAGCTTGATTTAACGCATTTATAACTTCATTTAAATTATGTCCATCAATAGGTCCTATATATTCAAGTCCTAATTCTTCAAATAAGAGTCCAGGTGTAATAAGTCTTAAACCCTCTTCAAAACGCTTTGCCATATAAGATGCGCCTTGAGGAAAATACTCTAAAAGATTTTCTATGCGTTTTTTAAACTTTTGATAAAACTGCGTTGCCATTGCTTGAGAAAGGTATTTTGAAATAGCTCCAATTGGCCTTGAAATACTCATTTCATTATCATTTAAAATAATCACACAAGGATATTCTCTATCGCCAAGCTCATTTAAAGCTTCATAAGCCATACCTGCACTTAATGCCCCATCACCTATTAATACAACAGGTAAGCGATCTTCTTTTTTTAATCTTATAGCCTTACAAGCTCCAACTGCTAAAGATATAGAAGTGCTTGAATGTCCTGCTACAAAATAATCCCCCTCATCAGGCTTTGTATATCCACTCAAGCCATTAAATTGTCTTAAAGTATGAAAATTATCTATCTTACCACTTAAAAGCTTATGTGGATAAGATTGGTGTGAAACATCAAAAATAAAAGGATCTTTTCGCACATCAAAAACATAATGCATTCCTATACTAAGTTCAACTACACCTAAATTTGAACTTAAATGTCCACCATTTTTACTCACTGTATCTATGATAACTTCACGCAAATTACTAGCTAAATTTTCCAGTTCTTTAATTTGCATATTTTTAATATTTAAGTTATTTAAATCTATCATTCATTAACCATGTTTTTGATTTTTTGCAAACGATTGTTAAGGTTTGACTCTATATTACCCGCATCACTTAATATTAAAATACTTCCCTTATTAATCGCATCATCAAGACTAAATTTAATATTGCTTTGTTCTTGCAAGTGTGTTTTTACATATTCAAAATCATCAGGACTTAACTTTAATTCTATTTTAGTAGCATTTTTAAGTTCACTCATAAGTTCTTTTGCTAAATTTAATGCTATAAGTGATGAATTTTCTTCGAGCTCTTTTGCAATCACTTCTTTTGCAATAATTACAGCTGTATCGGCTAATTCTTTTTCATTTTTAGATAAAAACTCATTTAAATTTTGCACTGTATTTTCAAGCTTTTCTACGCTTTTTAAGTATTTTTCCTTCAAGGCTTCTAATTCACTTTCAAAATTCTTTTGTGCTTGTTCATAACCTTCTTTAGTAAATTTTTCCTTTGCATGTTCTAATTCTGTGTTTAAACGATTGTTAAATTCAGCCTCTTGGCTTTCTATCTGCATTTGCAACTTAATGATATTTCCTGACATTTCATCAGTTTTTTTAAGTAAATCTTCAACAAAATCAGGTTGAATTTGTGGTTGTGGGGCTTGTGGAGTAGCTTCTATTGTTTGATTTTCTACTGCTTGTTGTGTGTTTTGGACGGGAGAGACTTGATTTATAGTTTGAATTTCTTCTTGTTTTTGTTCTTCACTAGAGGGCATTTCACTCATAACTTTAAAATGATAACCCTCAACTACATGAGCAGAAATATTTTCAGGTGAAATTACATTGGTTAATTTTGCCATAATCTTACTCTATCATCTCATCAGCCTCACCCACTTGGATAAGACCTTGTTCTGCAAGTTTTTGCACCACTTCTACAACTTTTCTTTGTGCTTCTTCTACATCTTTAACACGCACAGCACCCAAAAAGCCCATTTCTTCTACAAAAGCTTCAGCAGCGCGCGTAGACATATTGGACATAAATTTTTGTTTTAAATCCTCGCTTGCGCCCTTTAAACCTATCATCAAATCACGCTTGTCAGCAGCTTTTAAAACTTCTCTAATCGCATTAGTACTAAGTTGAGAAATATCATCAAAGGTAAACATTAAATCTTTAATGGTTGTAGCAAGTTTTTCATCACTTTGCTCAATATAAGAAAGTGTTGTTTTAGAGGCTTTTTGACCCAAGCGATTAAGCACTTCAGCAACTGCTCTTGGACCACCCACTTCAACTTTATAAGAAGTAAGACTTTCAAGCTTACTTTCAAGCACAGCAGATACTCTTTTGATAATTGAAGGAGATATATCTCCAAGATTTGCCATTCTTATTACAACTTCAGCTCTTAATTCATCGCTAAAATATTCCAAAGTTTCAGCAGCTTGAGTAGTATCCATATGAGCTAAAATCAAAGCTATAGTTTGCGGGTGTTCTTTAATGATAAAGTCTGCAAGTTGTTGTGGTTTAATTTGTGAAAGATAAGCAAAATTTTGATTATTTTCCATACTTTTGGTAAGTTTTTCCAAAATTTTATTGGCAATTTCAGGACCAAAAGTTCTAAATAAAATTTCTTTTGCATATTCCAAACCACCACTTTTTAAGTATTGATTTGATTGTAATAAAGTATAAAATTCCTCAAGTACAGCAGTAGCAACTGGCTTATCAACATTTTTTGCTAAAGCAATATAGCGAGAAATTTCAGTGATGACATTAATATCCATATGAGAAAATAAAACTGTCGTTACATCTTCTCCAAGTTGGATTAAAAATATAGCAACCTTTTCTGGCATAGAAAGGTCATCATAGACCATTTTTTGTTCTTCGCTAAGCTTTATCATTAGATATCCTTCTCACCAAATTCAGCTTCATTTTCAACAAGTTTTTGCAACAATAATGCCACTTCTTCGCCTTTTTCATTAGCTACTGCTCTTAATTTTTCAAGTAAAACATCATATTGTAATGCATCCTCATCAAAACTATCTCCAAAACCAAGCTGTTCTTCAACTTTTCTACGAGCAGCATTGAATTTTTCAATAGCATCTTCAGCCTCATCAATAATCTGCCCATCCTTACCTTCCATCTCTTCTTCAAGTCTAATATCTGCAAGCATTTTTTGAGAAAATGGCACAATAACTTTTTTGTAAAAGATAAAAAGCAAAATCGCCGCAAATACATACTTAACAGGTGGAATAAAAGGCTCAACAAATCTTGAATAAAAAGTTTGAACCTTATTTTCAACTTTAGCTGTTCTATGAAATTCCAAATTATTTACTTCAACCGCATCACCTCTAGCAAGATTAAATCCTATGGCACCTTTAGTAAGATTTTCAATCGCTTTAATTTCTTTATCACTCAAAGGAATATATTCATTAGTAATATTTCCCTGATCATCAGTAATTACTTTATACTTTCCATCTACCACAACAGCTGCAGAAATTCTTTTAATGGTTGCAAATTGCTTAGTGGTGTTGGTAATTTTTTTAGAAATTTCATTATTAGTTGTAGTTTGATTTTTAGTATAAACCTCGCGCGCACCTTTATCATCCAAACCTTCCACAGGACCGATGTTTGAAACAGCACCTGGTACACCTTGAATTTCTTTATCTTTATAGCCTTCTCTATGCTCTTCCAAGGTTTGCTCACTACGCACAACGGTATTTGGATCATATACTTCACTTTGTGATTCTTCTTTAGAAAAATCATAATCAATACTAACCTTTGCTACTACCCTATCATAGCCACCTGCAAATGGAGCAATAGAAGCAACAATTTTTTGCTCTAATTCATATTCTTGATCTCTTTTATATTTAATTTGAGCAGCAATTAAATCACTTTCAAAAGCACCCTCATCATCTAAAGGAATACCTTTTTGATCCATGATTTTTACATTTTCTGGAGTAAGTTTTGTTACTGAAGAAGCGATTAGGTTTTTAATCCCCATAATTTGCTTTTTGTTAAGCTTTAAACCTTCTTTTATAGTCAAAGCTACTGAAGCAGTTGGTGGAACTTGTTGTTGGGTAAAAAGTGTATCTTTAGCAAAAGCAATATGAACCGTAGCACTATGAATAGGCTCTAAACTTTCAATCGTTCTAGCAAGCTCACCTTCTAATGCTCTTTGGTATTTTACCTTTTGCTCAGCTTCTGTGGCTCCAAATTCTTGTTTATCAAAAAGCTCAAAGCCTACTTTATTATCTTTTGGCAATAATCCTGCAGAAGCAATAGCTAAACGCTGTTTATATACTTGTTCATTAGGAACCAAAATCGTTCCTTCATTACGCAAAATATAAGGAACTCCACTTTTTTCAAGTTGAGTTACTATCATCGCCGAATCACTAGTATTAGCATTTTCAAATAATACTGAATATCCAGCTTCGCTAGCTACTGTAGAGCCACTTCTAAAAAGGGTTAAAAATACTAAAAATCCAACTACAACAACAATAGAAGCAGCAATAATAATACGCTGTCTTAAACTTAAATTTTGATAAAGCTGACCTACTTGGTGCAGTATAGTTTTATAATCCATTTATTTCCTACAAACTAAAAATTTTTAGAAAACTCTTCAAAAAACCTTGAATTTTCATACTCTGTACCTATACTTATACGCACAGCATTTAAACCATAACTTTGTAAATTTCTTATTATTATACCGTTTTTAAGCAGTTTTTCAGATAAATCTGTGCTATTTTTTTCATCAAAAAAATAGGTAATAAAATTTGTATAGCTTGGAATGTATCGAATTTTATAATTTTTAGCAAAATCTTCATAAAGTTTCATTTGTGAAAAATTATTTTCTAAGGTTTTTTGCACAAACTCATCATCATCTAATGCAGCAACAGCAGCTTTTAAACTCAAATTAGTCACATTAAAAGGCGCTCGTAATTTATAAAATGCATTGATAATTTCCTTGCAAGCTATACCATAACCCACTCTCATGCCACCCAAACCATAAAGCTTAGAAAAGGTTCCTAGATATACTGCATTTTGAAATTTATGGATTAATTCTTTAGGATTAATATGCTTTTTGCTATCTTTAAATGAAGCAAATTCATTATAAGCTCCATCAATGGCCACCAAACAATCTTCATCAATTTTCTCTAAAAACTCAAAAACCTCACTTGCGTCTAAACACTCGCCCAAAGGATTATTTGGCAAGCATAAAAAGATTACTTTAATTTCATTTTTATGCTTTTGATATAACTCATATAACTCATTTAAATCATGGGTTAAACTTGGAGTTTTATAAACCTTAACTCCTAGTTGTTTTGCATAAATTTCATACATAGCAAAACTAACCCCACATTGCAAATAAGCCTTAGAATGATCAAGTTTTGCATGTACTATATATTCTATGATTTGATCACTCCCACTACCTATGATGAGATTTTCTTTTAAAATATCATATTTTTGTGCTAGAGCTTGTTTTAATTCACTCATAGTATCATCAGGATATAAATGAGCTAAATGTGCATTATTTATGATGGCTTCTTTAGCTTTTTTGCTTGTGCCATAAGGATTTTCATTACTTGCTAGTTTAATAACTTCTTTTAAACCATATTCTTTAGCAACTAAATCCATATCCTTGCCACTTTCATAAGTTTTAATAGCTTCTAAAAAAGGATTAAATTTCATTGCTTTCTCCTGATAAATATGATCCAAGCCATTTTATATGCTCAGCTTTTTTTAATACTCTTTGGACATTTTCATCATCAATATGTCCTTCAAAATCAATATAAAAACTATGCACAAATTCTCTTGTTTTTATAGGGCGCGATTCAAGTTTTGTTAAATTTATCCCCTCTTTTTTAAACTCATACAACAAATCGCTAAGCCCACCTGGTTTGTGTGCAGCAAGTGCTAAGATAGAAGTTTTACAATGAAGCATTTGAGGTATTTTTATATCACTTAAAATCAAAAACCTAGTGCGATTTGCCAAATTATCCTCAATCGTTTCAAATAATATAGGTACATTATAAAGTTTTGCTGCAATTTTAGAGCAAATCGCAGCTGAAGTAACATCTTGCGAAGCTAAGTAAGCCGCATGAGCTGTGGATTTGCTTGCTACAAATTCTACTTCACTTAAATCATGACTTTCTAAAAAATTTCTACATTGATTATAGCCTTGTGGATGAGAATATATGCGTTTAATATCTTTTAAATTTTCACTCATACTTACAAAAGAATGATGAATGTCCATATAAATTTCAGCAAAAATCTTTACATCTTCATATTTTCCAAGACAATCAAGCGTCACACCCACTGCACCTGCTGTATTATTTTCTATAGGTACTACTCCATATTTTGCTTCTTTGTGAGCTAATTCTTTAAAAACATCTTCTATATTTGCAAGTGGAGTATAACGACTCATAGCACCAAAACGCGTTCTTGCTACTTGATGCGTATAACTTCCTTCAGGCCCTAAATAAGCTATGCTTTGAGGCATTTCTAAATTTCTTGATACGGCAAAAATTTCTTGGTAAATTGCTTCGATTGCATTTTGATCTAATAAACCATGATTATAATTTTTAAGTCTATTTATAATAGCTCTTTCACGCTCAGGTCTATAAATACTCCCACCTAAATTTTGTTTAATAACTCCTATATCTTTAACATGAAGCATTCTTTCATTAAGCAAAGCCAAAATTTTATCATCGATAGTATCGATTTTATTGCGTAATTTTTCTATATCTTTCATTTAAACCTCGATATGTAGTAATCCTTAATACTATCATATACAAAATTAAGTTTAGTTGTATCAAGACCTTGAGTGTTAGAAATTTTACCACTTAAAACTAAGCCTGTTTGCATACCAAGCTCATAAGCACCAAGCAAATCGCCTTTAAAATCATCACTAATAATTAAAGTTTTTTTAAAACTCACATTACAATCTTGCTGTTTTAATAAATTTAAAGCACTTTCATAAAAAGCCTTACTAGGTTTTCCTATCACTTTATAATCAAACTCGCATGCATTTTTAAGCATAGACATGATACTTCCAACGCCTGGATAAAGCCTTGAGTTTTTCTTATAAATACTACCCTCATGCATTGCTATAGCTTGCACGCCATCTTTAATATACTCTATCATATTAGCAAAATCTTGAAATTTAAAATCATCATAACTTGCTAGCAAAAATGCTTTTGGATTTTTATAATCAAGCTCATAACCTAACTCTTGAAGTGAATCTGAAAATTCTTTTGCCCCAAAAGCTGCTATTTTACAAGGTTTTAAATAATCTTTTAAAACACAAAAAGGATCAATATAAACCTTTTCATTAATTTCAAAACCCAAATTTTGCAAATAATTTAAAAAATCTAATCTTTTGGTGTTATTAGTAATAATCACATAAGGAATTTTTTCTTTATTTAAAGATTTAATGAGTTCTAAAGCACCATTTATAGGACTTTTATCATGATCTGAAATCAAAGTTCCTTGCACATCTAAAAACAACATTTTAATCCCTTAAAAAATCAAGCTCTAAAGCAATTTGATCCTCATAACTTTCTCTTTTTCTAATCATTCTTACCTTGCCATTTTCACAAGCTAGCTCACATACTCTATTGCGAGTATTGTAATTACTACTCATGCTAAAACCATATGCACCTGCACTTTTAACTATGATCAAATCTCCTGCTTTTGTTTTAGCTAGTTTTCTATCTTTAGCTAAAAAATCTCCACTCTCACAAACCCCACCAACAATATCACAAAGACTTTCTTCTTTATTTTCACTCAAAAGCTTGATTTCATGATAAGCACTATATAAACTTGGACGCAATAAATCATTCATCGCCCCATCAATAATCACAAAACGCTTTTTATCATTAAATTTTTCATATAAAACTTTAGTAACAAACTCACCTGCATTTGCTACCAAAAACCTGCCAGGTTCCATACCTATACACACATCAAGACCTTGCAAACTTGCTAAAATTCCTTGAGCATAATCATATAAATTTGGCTCTTGTTCATCTTTATAACAAACCCCTAAACCCCCGCCTATATCAAAGAATTTAATATTAATTTTCAAAGCTAAAAGTTCTTTTACTAATTTTGCAACAATCGCTGAGGCCTCATGGATACTACTTATATCAAGAATTTGTGAACCTATGTGAAAATGCACTCCAACTGACTCTAAAAATTGTGAGTTTTTAGCATAAAGATACATTTTTTTAGCACTTTCTATATCTACACCAAATTTATTTTCATGCAAACCTGTAGAAATATAAGGATGTGTTTTGGCATCTACATTTGGATTTACCCTTATACTTATACGAGCTATCTTTTGACTTTCTTTAGCAATTTGCTCCAAAAGAAGCATTTCTTCATAACTTTCTAAATTTACATAAAGTATGTTTTGCTCTAAAGCATATTTTAATTCATCAGCACTTTTACCTACCCCGCTAAAAATAATTTTATAATTTTTAGCCCCTGCTTTTAAAGCTCTATAAATCTCACCCGCACTAACACAATCAAACCCACTATCTAAAGAAGCTAAAAGCTTTAAAACACTTAAATTAGAATTTGCTTTGACTGCATAAAAAATTTGTGATTTTCTTGCCTTAAAAGCATCTTTTAACATTGTAAAACGCTCTTTAATTTTATCAAAATCATAAATATAAAATGGTGTGTTGTATTCCTTTGCTAGTTTTAAATAATCCATAAAAACCTCACTTGTAGTTATTTGTGTTTAAAATAATAAAAACTTCCTATACTTATTAAAATAAATACTGGTAGCATTATACCAAGCTCTGGAAGTAAAATTTCATTTTCACTCAATCTTGTTAATAAAAACAACAAACCCCAAACTAAAAGTATGCACACAAAAAACACAAAAGCTAAAAGTGCGAGATTAAAAAATCTTGCTGTTAAAGGAAAATAATAATACACAATAAGCATTAAAAATGGCGCAAAAAATGGTGTAAGAACTAAAGAATATAAACTTGTTCTAAGTGTATTAGTAGAAATATTTTGTTTTGCAAAAATTGCCATACTTTCTAGCGCGTCTAAAATAGAATAAGAAGGATTGCTCTCTACCAAAGAAATTCTTTCTAAAATTTTTGGAGAAAAATCTTCTAAGCCTTTGATATTTTTAAATTCTTCTACGCTTAAACCCTCTTTTGAAACAATCAAATTTTGTGGTACATTAGTAGTTTTAGCATCATTTAAATCCCAAGAATCTCCATTAAATTTAGCAGTTTTTGCATGGATTGTGCTTTGAATGTCTAAATTTTTTACATCAAAGATTTTTATATTATATAAAGTTTGAGAACTTGTTTTTTGTATATAAATAAATTTATCATTATATTTAATCAAAACTTCCCCACCCTCTCTATCTACAACGCCACGCTTGAGAATATTACTTTTATATTCATCTGCATAAGCAAAGGCACTAAAATTAAGTCCTACATAAACACAACAAAAAAACATAGCCCATAAAAAAGGATAAAAAATCACTTGATTTTTACTTAAACCCAAAGCATACAAGCTAACAAATTCATTCGAGCGTATCATATTAAAAATACATAAAACCAAAGCAAGGACTATAGCTAAAGGTAGTATATAAGAAGCTGCTGAACATGTTAAGAAAAATATATACAAAAGCTCTAAATTTGCACTTTTTGGCAGTCTATTGAAATTGAGTAAAAAATCAATCGCTACGAAGAAAAAAGTCAAAGAAAAAAATAAAATAAAAAATGATTTTAAATACAAAGATGAAATATAGCGAAAAAATATACTCATCGTTTAACTTTTTAAAGAATATTTTGAAGCGATTTTTTCTATATCAGAATTTAAAAGCTCAAATAAGGCTTTTTTACTATGTTCTAAAACCTTAGTTAAGCTTTCTTGTTCTTCTTGTTTAAATTTTCCCAAAACATGAGAAATTACATCTTGTCCTTTTCCTACTCCTATGCGTACCCTCTCATAAGCATTGCCACAAAGATTATCTATACTTTTAAGCCCATTATGTCCACCGCTTGATCCACCCATTTTAAATTTCAATGCACCCAAATTTAAATCTATATCATCATGGATTACAATGATTCTATCACATTTATAATATTCACTAACAGCTTTTACACTTTCTCCTGATAAATTCATATAAGTGGAAGGTTTTAAAAAAAAAGTAGAAGAGCCTTTAAAAAGCTCTCCTTTAAATTTGGGATTTGAAAGCTTTGTTGTTTGCAAATCTTTCAAAATTAAGTCAATTAGCATAAACCCTACATTGTGACGGGTTTGGGCGTATTGTTCTCCTATATTACCAAGTCCTACGACTAAGGTCATTTTATCTTGCTTTTTCTACGCCAACTACAGCTACTCTATCAGCATCAACCATAGTTACACCCTCAGGCACAACTACATCGCGGATTAAAAGTGCATCACCAACATCAAGTTTAGTTACATCTAATTCAAAATAATTTGGTAAGTTTTCAGCTGCACATTTTACTTTCAATCTTCTTTTTGATTGGATTAAAACACCTTTATTTTTAAGACCCATAGCTGTTCCTACGATCTTTACAGGAACCATATATTTAGAAATAACACCTTTTTGTGCTACTTTTAAATCTACGTGTTTTAATTCTGCAGTTACAGGATCTTTTTGATAATCAACTACCACAACATTTAATACTTTATCTGCTACTTTTACATCAAAAGCTAAAGTAGTTTTTTTGCGTACTTCTTTAATAAATTCATTTACTTTAAAAGCAGCATTGATGTTTTCTAATCCTTTTCCGTAGATGTTTGCGATTAGATAACCATCTCTTTTTAAAGCTTTAGCAGCTTTTCTACCGATACTCTCTCTAACGATACCTTCTAACATCTGTTTCCTTTCTAAAAAAATAAACGCTAATTATAGCCAAATAAGTTTATAAAGATTTTAAAATATCTTCATAAGCTATGCAAAATTGCTCCAAACCATCATCAAGCAAATCTTTGCAAGCTTTGCTTAAAGCATCTTTTGAAATATTTGCATTTAATTTTTTCTCTATACATTCATCTTTCAAAGGCTCTTTAAATATAATTTGCTTACCTTTAAAAGCCTTAATAGCATCTAGTGGTGCAGTATTAATAGCTTTATCATAGAGTAATTCTTTAATATAATAATCTTTTTCTAAATCATCACCCTTAACACCTGTACTTGCAAATAAAGCTCTAATATTTGTTTCATTTTGTTTAATGATATAATTATAAGCCTTTGTTGCGGTAAGAATTCCTATATAATTTTTATCTAAAACTTGATTATTTAATAATCTATCAAAACGGCTTACAAAAATACTAATAACTGCTCGAGGCTCTTTTTTAGCTGTGGTATTATTTTTTCTAAATTCTTTTAAACCTAAATTTAAAGCTTCAAAGCATTTTTTAGTTTGCTCAAAATCAAAAATCAAAGTAGCGTTAACATTAATACCATTTTTCATTAATTCTTGCATTACTTCATAAGAAGCTTCTGTAGCAGGAATTTTCATCATCACATTTTCTTTTGCAATTTGCATGTATAATCTTTTTGCTTCGGCCAAAGATAGGCTAGTATTATCTTTCAATCTTGGATCAATTTCAATACTAATAAAACCATCATTATTTTCATAATAATTAATAGCTAATTTATCCGCAGCCTTAGCTATATCTTCTATCGCAAGATACTCATATAAAGCTTTTTTATCTTTAAGATTTGATTTTTTGATTTTTTCTTTATAAATAGCTGAGTTTAAAATCGCATTTTTAAAAATAGCAGGATTTGAGGTAGCACCATTGATTGTTTTTGAGTAAATTAAATCTAAAAATTCATGATCTAAAAATTCATTTTCTATAAAATCACACCATAGTGAAAATTTTTTCATTGTATTACCTTTATTATTTCTTTTAAATCTTTCTTATCTATACAAATATCTGCATGAGATTTTAAAATTTCTTTGGCACAAAAAGCTATTTTTAATCCACATTCTTTAAACATAGAAATATCATTAGCTCCATCGCCTACACACATAATTTCTTCTGTTTTTAAATTTAAAAATTTCTTAAGTCTTTGTAGTATAATACCTTTTGAGTTATTAAACATAATTTCTCCGCCAACTTTTCCTGTTAAAAAACCATTTTTACTATGTAAAAAGTTAGCAAAACCAAAATCAAAATGAAGTTTATTTTGTATTAAATCAATTCCTTCATGAAATCCACCACTAAAAACGATTATTTTTATATTCTTACTTTTTAAATATTCACATAATTCTTTAGCGCCATTCATCAAAGGTAAATTTTCACAGCATTTCTTTACCTGCTCTATAGGCATACCTTCAAGCAAAGCTACTCTAGCACTTAAACTTTCAAAAAAATCAAGCTCACCATTCATTGCTTTGTTGGTGATTGCTTTTACAGCATCACCAACATTATATTCTTGCGCTAAAATATCGATAGTTTCCCCATCCATTAGCGTAGAATCAAAGTCAAAGGCACAAAGCTTTATCATTAAAACTCACGCTTTAATAAAGCTTCAGCTTTTAATATAGTCAAGATATTTTCTTCTCTTTTGCCTATACCAAAAATCATACCTTTTTCTTTTAGTAAAGTTTCAGGTGGTGGATCAATCCTACTTCTGTGAATTTTAATAGCTTCTGTTAATCTATCTATCACAAAGCCTGCATTACCTGCAGGAGTTTGATTGCCATTTGCTATACCTTTTAAAACAATATATCTTGTTTGAGGAGTCATTTTAGAACTACCTTGATTAAATCTTTTAGCAAGATCAATCAAAGGCATAACATTACCCCTCATATTAAATACACCTAAAACATAATCAGGTACACTTGGAACCCTAGTATATTCTATAGGTTTAATAATTTCTTGGATATTAAGAATTGGAATAGCGTATTCCTCATCTCCTACCACAAAGCCAACAAGCTGAATAATATCCTCTTCTTTATCTACATCAGGTTCTGCAATTTGCGCTTGTTGTTTTTGCAAAACCTGGTTTAATTTATCATTCATCTTCTTATCCTAGTTTTAAATTTTTTCTAACTACATTTTCTAAGTACTCTGGAGAGTAAGGCTTAGTAATATACTCAGTCATTCCTACTTCCACACCTCTTAAGCGGTCTGATTTACTAGTTCTTGAAGTTACTGCAACAAGTGGGAGGTTTTTATATTTAGAATATTTTCTAATTTCACCTGCTAAGGTATAACCATCCATTCTTGGCATTTCAATATCAATCAACACAGCATCAATATCATGCTCGCCTGATTTAATTGTATTTAATGCTTCAACACCATTAGTTGCTTCTATAATACTTACACCTAGTGGCTCTAATGATTTTTGCATGATATTTCTATCCATTTTAGAATCATCCACTATAAGCACTGTATAATCACTTGGTTTTTCTTTAGTTGTTTTTTTAGATTGTGATTCAATTTGTGCTTTAATATCAACTTTAATTTCTTTAGCTATATCCATCATAGCAGCAACATCGATAATCAAAGTTACTCTACCATCACCACGGATAGTTGCTCCTGCTATACCTTGGATATTTTGCAAATACTCACCCATAGACTTGATAACAATTTCTTCTTGACCTACTAAAGTATCTACTATAATACCAAGCTTACTTTCTGCCACACCTATAACAACTACATAAGTTTGATCAGTATTTTCAAGCACTTGTTTTACGCCAAATACATCCGAAAGTCTTACTAAAGATAAAACCTCATCTCTTAAGCGAAGTACATTTTTACCTTCAATGGTATAAATATCATCAATTGGCACTCTAACTGTTTCAAGAACACTTGCAAGTGGAATAGCATAAAATTCTTCTTGAGTTCCCACAAGTAAAGATTGAATAATCGCCAAAGTAAGTGGAATTTTAAGCTTCATCACAGTGCCTTTTCCAAGCTCACTATCGATTTCAATCACACCATTTAATTTTTCAATATTAGTTTTAACAACATCCATTCCAACACCACGCCCTGAAACATTGGTGATTTTTGCAGCGGTTGAAAAACCTGGTTTGAAAATCAATGCAAATGCTTCTTTATCACTCATTTGATCAGCTTCACGCTCTGTGATTAAGTTTTTCTCTATTGCTTTTGATTTTAACACATCAGCATCTAAACCTTTACCATCATCGGCAATTTCAACAACGATATGATTTCCTTCATTATATGCTTTAAGATTAACCGTTCCTTTTTCTGGTTTACCATTAGCTATACGCGTTGCTGGATCTTCTATACCATGATCACAAGAATTTCTAATCATATGCATAATAGGATCGCCAATTTCTTCTACAATAGACTTATCAAGTTCAGTTTCTTCCCCTGAAATTTCAAGCTCCATTTGTTTACCAAGTTCACGGCCTAAATCACGCACAACTCTTGGGAATTTATTAAATACTTTCGCAATAGGTTGCATTCTTGTTTTCATAACCGCAAGTTGAATATCTGTAGTGACAATACTAAGTTGAGAAACAACTTGATTTAATTCTTCTAAGAATTTTTCTCCATCATATCTTTCTTCAACATCATCATAAATTTTTAACAAGCGGTTTTTACCTAATACAAGCTCACCAATTAAGTTCATTAAATGATCAAGTCTTTTAACTTCAACCCTAATTGTTTGATCCATATTTGCACCACTGCTTCCACCACCTGCTGCAGGGACCTTTTTCTCAGCTGCTGCATTTTGTGCCTGTGGAGCTGGCTTACTTGGGGTTGGAGTTGATTCTTGAGTTTTTTTCTTTTCAGCGCGTCTTGCTTGATCTTCAGCTTTTCTTACTTTTAAAAGTCTTTCAATTTCAGCTTCAACTTCATCATCACTAAGCTTATTAACATCAACTTCAGGTTCTTCAGCTTTTGGCTCTTCTTTAACTTCTTCTTTTGGCTCTTCAGCCTTAGTCGGAGTAATTGATTCTAAACTTTCTCCTTCTGAAATTGCGGTTAATCTTGCACAAATTGGAGCTATATCAAGTCCGATTGCTGTATCATTTCCATTATCTCTAATAGAATTTAATAAAGTTTTCATCATATCAATAGATTCTAAAACTACATCCATTACTTCAGGAGTAATTTTAAGCTCATTATGTCTTGCTTTATTTAAAACATCTTCCATATGATGAGTAAGTTTTGTTAAAACATCAAAATTTAAAAAGCTTGACGATCCTTTAACAGTATGCGCAACGCGGAAAATTCTATTTAATAATTCTAAATCTTCAGGATTTGCTTCTAATTCAACCAAATCATGATCAATTTGCTCGACTAATTCAAAGGCTTCAACTAAAAAATCCTCAAGTATTTCTTGAATATCTTCCATTTTTACTCCTCACCTTTTTCATGTTTTGCTATGATACGAGAAATTTCAGCAAAGAAATCACTTGCATTAAATTTAACTAAATACCCATCTCCACCTGCTTCTTTAACACCTTTATCACTCATAAATTCATTTGATAAAGAAGAGTTAAATACGATAGGAATATTTTTAAATCTCTCATCATCTCTAACTTTTGCTGCAAAATGGAATCCATCCATTTGTGGCATTTCAACATCACTTACAATAATTTTTAAATGTTTATTTAAATCACTGCCATAAGTACTATAAAGCTCTTCTAGTTTATGTAAACCTTCAACACCATCTTTAGCTTCAATTACTTTAAGACCAATTTTATTTAATAAATCTTTAACAAGCTTTCTTGCAGTTGAACTATCATCAAGTGCTAAAGCCATACCTTCGATTTTTTGAATTTTATCATCGTCAATATCAGTTTGCGGGGTATAAATTCCAAGTTCTTGCACTATACTTTCTAAATCTAGGATAAGTAAAACCTCATCTCCTTCGATCTTAGTTACACCAGTAATTTTACCCTTATCTAAACTACCCGCACTTGTTGCAAAAGTAGCTGGCTCAATATTTTTCCAGTTAATTCTACGAATTCTTTTCGCCTCATGGACAATAAAACCGATTAAAACATTACTAAATTCAGTAATGATAACTCTAGGTTTTATATTTGTCATTTCTGGTTCTTGAATTTGCATCCATTTTGCTAGGTTGATTACAGGAATCACCACGCCACGAAGATCAAAAATACCTTCTACATATTCAGGTACTCCTGGAATTTCAGTCAAAAAAGGAATTTTAATGATTTCTCTAACCTTAGAAACATTTACACCATAAATTCCCTCATAGACTTTATCGTGGCCTTGCTTAAAGATGCGAAAATCAACAAGTTCCATTTCATTTGAACCTGTTTTAACGACATTCTCATCAAACATTATGCCTCCTTAAGTTCTATTTTGTGAAATCTGATTTCTGGCTCATATTTTACTATAAAAAAACTTTCCTTGTATGCAAAAGTAGCTAAATTTAGATATTTTATATCTTCATTTTTTAAAAATACATCTTGATGATAATGACCTTCTATTACAAAGCCTATATTATAGTGCTTTAAACGCTCTTTTACTAAAGCAGAAAAATGGGGAATTTTTCTAATAAGTTGTTTTTTGTTTTGATTTTTTAGAATTTTTTGAGTAATTCTTTCTTTACTAATAACATTTAAAAAATTTAAAAAAAGTAGCAAATAATGATTTCTCAAACTCTTTAAGCAAAACTGCAAAAAAGGTTTTAAAAAAATATCCCCATGGGCTAATTTTACTAAGGTTTTATCTTGAAATTCGCAAAGCAAGGGTTGTTGTTTTATACTAAAAACTTTCACTTTTTTAAAAAATTTAGCTAAATTAAAATCATGATTGCCTTCTAAATAAATGATTTCAATTTCATACGCAAGTTCTTCAAGTAAGTCTATATAAGCTTTTGCAAAATCATGCGTGGCCTTTACTTCATAAATTAAAAGATCAAATATATCACCCATTAAAAAAAGCTGTGGAGTTTGAATTTTTTTATTTTTTAAGGCTTGCAAAAACTCCCAAAAACCACGCCTATTTTTATTTTCATGCGCATCGGCAATAAAAATAGCATTTTCTTTTATAATTATTTTTTGCAAAAATTAAAATTCCAAAGCTTTGTATTCTATAGAAATGATTTCAAATTCACTCTCGCCTTTTGGCAAACGCACTTTAAAATCATCCCCTTCTTTTTTACCAAGCATTGCTTTAGCAATAGGTGAGCTAATGGAAATATAGCCTTTTTCTAAATTTCCTTCATTTACCCCTACCAAAGTATAAGTGCTTTGTTTTTCACTTTCTAAATCCTCTACAACAACAGTTGAGCCAAATTTCACACTATCATGCTCATAAGAAGATGGATCGATGATTTGTGCTCTTGAGATCAAATCTCCAAGTTCAGCAATCTTTCCTTCTATAAAAGCTTGTTTTTCTCTAGCCGCGTGATATTCTGCATTTTCTTTTAAATCTCCATGACTTCTTGCTATGTCTATTTCTTCTACTACTTTTGGGCGTTCAACTTTCTTTAAATGTTCTAATTCTTTTTCTAATTTCTCATAGCCATATTTACTCATAGGTTCTTTTTGCATGATTTATCCTTATTTGATTTCATAAAGTATTTTAGCTAAATTTTTTGCACTTGCAAATTGCAAATATTCTTTTAAAAAATCTACTTTATCAAAAAATGCCTTATAATCGTATTTAAGATAAGCTTGATATAAATTTTCCACATTCACTTGCTCTTGTAAAAATTCAGGATTAAGCTCGCTTTTTCCTGCAAAATCCAAAAAGATATTTGCAAGGCCTATATGTTTGAGTTTTACAAAACATCTTGCGATAAATACATCAATAGCTTTAGCTTTATAAGCAAGCACAAAAGGCGTGCCAACCAAAGCTGCTTCAAGTGTAGCTGTGCCACTACAAATAAAAGCAAAATCAGCATTTTTTAGCACCTTTGGGGTGTTAGTTTGAATTTCAAAATTACTCATTTCTCCGTAAATTTCTAATCTTTTTAAATTAAACTCGGGTACGCAAAGGATTTTTTTACCTTTAAATTTAGTGCTTAACTCTCTAAAAATAGGCATCAAACGCTTTATTTCACTTTTTCTTGAGCCCGGTAAGAAAGCGATGATTTTTTCATCATCTTTTTTTGAAAGTATAGAATTTATATCTTCTTGATTTTTAAATTCTTTTATCTCATCTAAAAGCGGATGTCCCACATAAGTGCTTTTACTAAAAAACTCACTATCAAAAGGTAAAATAGAAGCTAACACATCAAAATGACTTTCTATGATAGGAATGCGTCCTTTTTTCCATGCCCAAACTTGAGGTAAAATATAATAAATTCTTTTTACTTTGGAATTTGCTTTTTTTAAAGCCTTTGCAAAAGGTAAGTTAAAGGCAGGAGAATCTATACATAAAATCGCATCAATTTTTTGAGCAAAACTTAAACTCACTAGCTCTTTTATGGCTCTTTTAGCTTTTAAAATGAGCGGCAAAACCTCTATAAAACCCATAGCACTAAACTCATGTGAGCTATAAAGTGGCTTGGAATTTAAACTAAATTCTTCACATAAATTCTCATCATAAATTCCCATTAAATCAAATTCTTTATACTCATTTTTATAAGCTTTTAAAACTTCTTTTAAATGCAAATTTGCTGAAGGCTCTAAGGCACAAACTAAAAAGGTTTTCATTTGAAAATATCCTCTATTGTAGATTTAACAAAGTCTTTTAATTCATCTGAAAAAGTATAATTTTTATTATAAAAAAACAAATTAACTTTTATACTTTTATCTTCATAACTTAAATTTTTATTTTCAAATATTGCTTTAAAGCCTTTTAATTTAAATCTAGGATTATCTTCTATTTTTAAGCCTTTTGGATCTATAAAATATATAAAAAAATCTCCACTTTGTTTATTTTTTAACCAAAATATAAAATCAGGATAAAATTTTCTTTCTTTTTGCTGTTCTTCATCAAAATAAGGGATATAAATTTCATCTTGATTTTCTACCAATTTAGAAAAATACCATTCATATTGTTCAAAAAAAGACAAATTTAAATTACTTTCTAAATCTTCTAAAAATTCTTTTTCACTTTTATTAGAAATGGCAAAATTAATCTTATTTTCTTTATCATTTTTATTGTAAATGATTAAAGGGCTATAATAATGCTTGCTAAGTTTTGCACTAATTATATAGTTTTGCACCTCCTTGCTTTTTTGACTTTCTTTTATACCTTGCATTAGCTCATCTAAATTTATTTTTTTATTTTCAAAGTCTGCTTTTAATTCATCTTCACTTTTTGCGTTTAAAACATCTTTTATAGTCTTATTAATTTTTTGAACGGTTTCAAAATCTAACTTTGCTTGTATATTTTTATAGTGCGTTATTTCTTCTTCTAGCTTTACAAATTTATCCAAAACTTTGGCATTAGAATTTAACACACTATTGATTGTTTTTAATGTTGTTTTTTCATTAAATTCTACATTGTTTCTTAGTAATTGAATTTTACTTTCTCTTCCTTCGCTAAATTTATAAAATTCTTCTAATGTAGAATATTTAAAATTTTTATACAAACACTGCTCTAAAATCAAAACATCCTCATCGTAAGATTTTATAAATTCTTTTAAAGATTTTGCTTCTTTTTCTGAAATTCTATAGATACTATTTAGTTTATTTTCATTTTTATATTTTGGCACAGGTAAATTAAACGACAATTTTGAATTAATATCTTTAAATCCTTTTAAATGTCTACTTTCCATAAATTCACATTCTATACCATCTATGATAGCTTTTATGGCTTCATTATCACTTGCCATTACAAAAAGAGTTTCTAAACCGCATGCTAAATTTACACATCGCTCATCGATTTTAAACATCTCTTTTAAAGCATTTAATCTCTTTCTTATATTTAAAAAAGGTTCTATTCTGACACCTCTTCCTATAGTTTGCAAAACATATTTTTTAGCATTAATGCTTCCTATATTGATAAAAGAAATTAAATTTACGCGGTTGCTATCCCAACCTTCTGAAAAAACCTTACTTCCTAGCATTATATTGATAGAAGATTGTGAGCTATTGATATTTTCAAAATGACTTTGTGATATATCGCTTATGCTTTCTACTCCAAGCTCAAGTAAAAAATCTTTTTCCCATTCTTTTGCATTTGAAATATTTAAAAGCATGAAAGGTTTGTTTGAATTTTTACTCTTAAAAGCTAATTCTTTATCATTCCCTTTAATGCTATAACATTCTAAATTTGCGTTTGCGTTTGCATAAAAAATATTTTCTCTAAGTTCATCATTATTTGCATTTTTTATATATTTTAAAAAATCATCGCTTAGGGTATTTATACCAAAATACAAATTTTGATTTTGAAGTTTTTCATAAAGCTCTAAAGCTATATTGCCTATATCTACTTTATTTTTTAATACATTATACACTGCCTTAAAATACGCTTTTATACCCGCATCTTGAGTATTTACTTTATCAGAAACCGCTATGATTAAAGGATTATGATATATAAAATCTTGTCTTTTTAAAAATAATTCTTCTTTTGATTTTACAATAGCATTGAATATTATAAAACTTTCTAAAATCGTTTTAATTTTTGCTTCTTCGTTATTTTCACTTTTAAAATCTAAATTCTCATTTAAAACTGCTATATTTTTACCATATCCTTCTTGATTGAATTTTTGAAGATTATAATTATAAGCACAAGTTATAAAATCTATTTCATCTTCAAAAGTAGCAGAAAAATTAAAAACAAAGCCTTTTGGAAATTCATCTTCTTTGATAAAACCTCTAGCAAGCTCATGATAATAGTTTTTTCTTAGTGATGTTTTACTATCACCTCTATGAGCTTCGTCTAACAATATATACCAACCATCTTTATTAAGATAATTTTTATAGTTTAATCTTTTTGCTTTTTTATCTTTGCCTACATTTTCTTCACTCTCAAGTAAATCACTTCTTGCAAAATACACCACCGCTTCATTTAACAAACTAGCTTCTTTTTCTATGCTTTCAAAATCTTTTAAATCTTTTATTTTGATAAAATTGCTGTGATGATTATTGTATTTGGCTATATTTGCTTTGAATTGATTTAAAATCTTATCATTTGGCACTAAAAGCATGATAGGCTTTTTAGGTAATTGATTATTTTTAATGAATTCATGTATCAAAGCTATAAGTTTGATCATAACTATAGTTTTACCACTTCCTGTAGCCATCCAAAATGAAGCTCTTGCGATATGTTCTTTTTGTAGTTTTAAATTCTCGCTTTCATCTTGATAAAATTCTAAAAGCTTTCTGCGTTCTTGATTATATTCATGTAAATTTAACTCATCTTTCATATAAAAAGAAAGTATGGCTAAAGCATTTTTAACACTTTCTTGCTGATAAAATTGCAAATTTATGGCTTGAGAAAAATTACTAAAATCATAACTTTCATCAAGCTTTTGCACTAGTGATTTATCATGGATAAATTTATTTAACAATAAATGTTTTCTTGTATTTTGTTTTGCTTTAGCCATTATTTTTCCTTTAAAGCTTTAATTGTTTTTCATCATTTTCAGCATGTAAGAATTTTTTATATACTGAAAATTCTTGTAACTACTCATCTTGCAAGTGGTGCAAAGGATGACATTGTTTTAAATTATTACTTAATTTTTTTAATGTTAAAATTTCTTGATATTGAGTATCTATAATACCATTAAGCAATTCAATAATGAACTCGCCAAATCTTCGATTACATTTTTTAATCGGGCATCTCCAATATACTTTATTTGAATGACGCCAAATTTTATCTAGACTTAAAGAATTAGCAAAAATAGCATTCTGCCTTGAAATCCAAAATAAATCAAAATTTAATGTAGAATATAATTTTAACAATTCTTTTTGATCTTGGTTTGTTTCATAAATATTTTGAATATATATTTCCCATGGTGTTTTATACTCATGAAAATAAATTTGAATTCCAAAATCCCAATATATATCATTCTTAAAATCATTGGTTTTTTTATAAATTTTAATATCTCCTTCATTTATATAATTAAATCCATTGTATGGAATTAAAGATGTTTTGATTTCTATTTTTATTTCTTTTTGAAATAAAATTTGAGATGATCTAATATTTAATCCATAAATTAACAAATCTCTATCAGTGTTATCATCATTATTTTCATTTGACTTTGTTATAAAGCCATAGCTATCTAAAATATCTCTAATAAAAATCTCTCCTAAGACACCTCTTATATAACAATCTTTTTGTAAATTTTCATTTCTGTATCTTAAATTATTTACATAATCCGGAAAAGGTCTATTTAATGCCTCTTGCATTTGTTTTTCATTGAAAGTATACATTTTATTTTCTCCACCATATTAGATTTTTTAGTTTTGGATATTTAATTAAGTCTATATTTTCTAAATTTATAATCTCATCGTTTTCAAATTCGCAAGATTTTATGCCATTTTCATCTATAAAAATATTTTTGATTTGAAGTCCTAAAAGATTTGACATCGTTAAAAATATATCAAATTCTTTATCATAAGCTTTCATATCAAGGCATATATTCTCGCCTTTTTTAAGTGCTTTTACGAGTTTGCGTGATTTTCTATAATCTATAAGTGAATTTTCATCAAGTTTATACTCACAATTTTCTAAACTCTCTTCATAGCTTTCAAGTTCATAGTATCTAAAAGCACCACCACCTTTAAATTCTACTTCTTTACTTACACCACAAACAAAACCATTTAAAACTTTTTTCATTCTTGGGATGATGACTTTGTAAAAATGTTCTCCCATTTCCACCCCAAGCCATTTGCGTTTTAGTTTATGTGCAGTAGCTATTGTCGTACCACTACCTGCAAAAAAATCTAAAATAAGTGAATCTTGATTACTACCTATATCGCAAATCCTTTTTAAAAGCTTTTCGGGTTTTGGTGTATTAAAAATTTTATTTTCGAAATTTAATTTAATTTCATTTGTAGCATCAGCATTTAATACAAAATCATACCAAATAGAAGATGGCTTAAGATTAGAAGCTATATCAATATAGTGTTTATAATACACTTTATCATTATTTTTAAAAATAATTTCATCTCTTTCAAGTCTTGAATAAAAGGTGTTTTCTGACATCTTCCATTGATATTCACTGCCTTTTAGTATTTTTCCATTAGGTAATCTAATATCATAATGCAATCCAGGACTATCTTGCAAAGAGGTATCATTTAGTGGCTTTTCAAGATAATATCCCACTTTATCTTTTTTATATTTAGAAATATTTGTTCTTGTAATTCCATATGTTTTAAGATGTTCTATATTTTTTGCATATATATTTATATACTCTTGTTCAACTGCTATATGATTAGAGTCATTTCCACCACCTGCTCGCTTTCTCCAAATGACATTTGCTACAAAATTTTCTTCACCAAATACTTTGTCACATAAAATCTTGAGCCTTGCTTGTTCATTATCATCTATACTTATAAAAATACTCCCACTGCTTTTTAGAAATTCTTTTGCCAATTCTAAACGATTATCTATCATAGCAAGCCATGAAGAATGATTAAATTTATCAGTATATATAAAGCCATCATTGCCTGTGTTATAAGGCGGATCTATGTAGATTAGATCTATTTTACCTTGATATTTTGGCATTAAAGAATTTAGCGCTTGAAAATTATCTGCTTTTATAAGTTCTCCATTTAAAATTTCATCTAAATTTTCAAAACTTTGTAAAAGTTTTGAGTAATTTTCCTCACTTAAATACTTCGTATCAAATGGTAAGAATTTGTATTTTTCATCGTTTATAAACTTTATATCAAACTCATCATTTATGAAATTTAATTCTTTCCATTCTGCGATTTGCTCATTAAAATTTATATCTTTATATATGGAGTTTAAAATTTCATCAGCGTTGTTTAAGTGTGATTTAATAATATCTAAGCTAAATACATAGTGAGCGTTTTTAGCAAATTTTGGCTTTAACCATATAGCTTTTAACTCATTTTCAAAGTCAGCTATCATATCAATGATAGCAAAAGCGATTTGTTTTAGAGTGTTAATCTCATCTATCTTTTCTTTAGTCCAATCAGTAATGCTATCATTCACATAAGAAAACAACCACAAATCAAATTGTTCTTTTAAAAATTCTTTTGCATTTTTATGGATGAAAAAATCTACTTCATTTTGTTTTTTATAAGTTTTAAAAAGCTTTTTTAGCTCTTCTTCTTTTATGTTTATTTGTGCATTTTTTAAAGTCTTTAAAAAAACATCGCTAAATTCACTTGAGTTTTGTTTAAAAACATTTGCGCCATCATTATTTTTAGAATTTATCACTTTTATATTTATATTATCATCTTGTATATTTTGCAAATAAAAATTGATTTTACTTTTATTATTATCAGCATTTTGCTCATACTCATCGGTAAGAAAATTTAAAGTATATTTTTTATCTTCACTTCGCAAGCTTAAAGGATTGTAAATAGTATCTGATTTTACATAGTATAAATTTTGTGTTTTATAAAAAAGACTTGTGTCTTTTGAGTTTGAATATACCCTTGCATAGATATTTTTATACATAGGTGTATCGTAAAAAAACGGCGTTCCTGTTTCGTTTAAATAAGTGCTAAAAAAATTATAAAGTTTATTATAAGTATCTGTATAAAGATTTTGTGTGTCTAAATAGTCTTTGATTTTTTGAAAATATTTTTCTTTTATAACGAGTAAATTTGTAAAACCATTTTTAGCTTGATTTTGCGAGTTTTTGATTTTCGCACCTAAATAACAATCTTCTAATTTTGAATAAAATGCTTTTTTATAATCCATACTTTACCTTTAAATTTGTAAGTTAAAATAATATCTTTTTTTGACTTAAAAAAATGAATAGATATTGCGTAGAAAAGTAAAATTTACTTGCTAAAATAGCAAGTAAATTTAATAAATCGGAGTTGCTTCAACAATAGCAGGAGCAAAGAAAAATAACTCTTTTAACTCTATCGGCACAGAAGGATTTACAGTGCAATCATCTAAGCCAAAACGATTTTCTATAGGTACGCGCGCTTCATAAAAGGTACTCATGCATTTTACCCCGCCATGAGTTAAAGATCTAATTTGCACAGCTGAACTTGTAGTAGGCATGATAGAAAAAACCGTTTGCATTTGCCCATCTTGTAAATCTTGCTTGCAAGATTTCACTCCAAAAGATTTTTCACTTAAGACAGCTAAACACACATCAGCACCTCTAGGGTTTATAAACTGCACATAGCCAAAAGGGCGTTGCACGGCATATCTATCTTTTTGTTTTAACGCATCGCTAAGAATTATCTCTTTTAAAAACCAATTTTGCTCTTCTAGTTTTTCAGAGCTATATCTAAAAGGACTAAGTGAAATTCCTGTTTCTAAAGATCTTATCGCGAACATAGGTGTAAAATCTTCTAAATCATCAAATAAAACTTCAGCTTTTAAAAAACTTAAAATAAAGCAAAATAAAATACAAATTTTTCTCATCATCTTCTCCTAAGGTCTTCTAAAATTTACAGGAAAATGATCCGAAGCTAAAAAAGTCCTAAGTCCTGCTACAGCTAAGATTGCAAGAATTCTAGGCGGACTATATAAAGATGTAGTGCTTGAATTTCCCGTAATCGCATAATCAATTGTATTGCCACCTGTTTGTGTAAAAGAAGGAGGTGCGACTATATTAATGCGAGATCTTAAATCCGGATCAATTAAATTTACAATAGTCCCAGGAGGTCTGTTAAAATCCCCTAAAATCATCCAATTAACCTGTGGCATATTCCTAAAGTGCATATCCACAGCACTTATAATAGCCCCTGCATCATTACCGCCTCTTGATAAAGCGTGTATGCTAAAAAACGCATCATTTCCTATACGAATTCCTATAATAGGCCTTGAAGCAACAGTTGGAGGTGGTAAAACTATCACCTCATCAGCTCGCGTTCTACTCACAATAGCCATATTTACGCGATTTGCCCCAACATCAACTCTTGAGTAGTATATATAAACCGAATTTGGACGACTTGATGAGCCCAAATTCCACTCATACTCATGAATAGGAATGCCAACTCCCACGGGTTGAACTTGTCTTGGCGTCATTATAGCAGTGCTTGGTAAAACTCCTGCTTCTTGAACAGCCAAAATATCCATAGGATTAGCACCAGTTACAAGCTGTCTTATGCTAATATTCCACTTACTTTCAGTAGAAGCTGATGCACCTTGTAAATTCCAAGTACCACTATTATAATTTTCCAAAGCAGCAAATAATAAATTAAAACTAAAAATCAAAAATACTATCTTTTTCATCATCACTCTCCCGTATAAGCATAAGGCGATCTTGTTTGAAAAGCAGGCGCACTAATGCTCCATTGTCTATCTAAATTTTTTTCTTTTGATTTCAAACAAGGTGTCAAATAAATACTATAATAGTCAAAATAAAATTCCTCCATTACATTTCCAACTGTCGTTTGTATACATTGTTGTGTTGCAAAATTTTGAATTTGATAAGCACCATTGCTCATAGGATATAATCTCCAAAATTGTGCAAAATTTGTCTGATCGCAAGGATAATGTACTATACCATTACCATAAGCATTTAAGCAAGTTAAAGTTTTTGCATTTTTAATCATCACAGTATTATTTGGAAATTCAATGAGTTGCCACACTCTTGCATCACCAAAAGATTTACTATCAAATAAATTATACCCCCATATCCAATTGCCTGGATTTAAAGCCCAAACCGTTAGTGCAGCTCCATTTGGGTTCATAATAGTTACAAAATCGCTTACAAATCCTATATTTTCATACAAAGCATTTGAAGTAAATCCATTGCTTGATGTAAGCCTTGGTAATGGTCCTTTTACAGCATTATCTCCTTTAAAAGTATTGACTTTCATAAGAGGTGGCTCAAGTGGTATAGCTGGGATTTTCTTACCTTCCACTAAAGTTGGTGTTTTTTGTTTAGCCGGTGGAGTTGGATTTTTACCTATTTTCAAAGGATCTCCATCGCTAAATTCTCCAAAAGAACGCCCTAAAGGATTGATTTCTTTAGAAGAACATCCAATAAAAAAAGTTATAAATACACTCAATATCATCATAAATCTAAGTTTTTGCATATTCTCTCCTTAAAAAATATAAATTTAAATATATTATCATAATTTTAAATAAATTTTGATAGAAAATATCATTTAATAAAATCTTCTTAGATTAATCAAATATTTTAAAAATGAATTGTTATAATTTTATTAATTTTAATCTAAAAAGGAAAAATTATGGATATTGTACAAAGATTTATAAATTACACTAAGATTAATACCACTACAAGTAGAGAAAATGGCGCCAAAGGCATTATGCCATCAAGCCCTAATCAAATGGAGCTTGCAAAATTACTTGAAAAAGAATTACAAGAACTAGGTTTAAAGGACATCAAAAGAAGAGAAAACACCATCACCACAGCTCTTTTACCAGCAAACACTCCAAATGCTCCTAAAATAGCCTTTTTTGCGCATTTAGATACAAGTATGGAACAAACTAATGACACCAAAGCACAAATCACTAAGTATCAAGGTGGAGATATATGCTTAAATAAAAACTTAGATCTTTATTTGAAAGAAAGTGAATTTAAAGAGCTTAAAAACTACATAGGAGATGATATTATCCACACTGATGGCACAAGCTTGCTTGGAGCTGATGATAAAGCAGCTATTGCAGCTATTATGGATATGCTTGAATTTTTTGTTAAAAATCCTGATATTAAGCATGGTGATATTTATGCTTGCTTTTTACCTGATGAAGAACAAGGTTTAAGAGGGGCAAAAGCTTTTGATATAAAAGAAATTAATGCTGATTTTGGATATTGTTTAGATTGTTGTGAGATAGGAGAATTTATTTATGAAAATTGGAATGCAGGAGATTGTGAAGTAGAATTTATAGGAAAATCTGCTCATCCTATGAGTGCTAAGGGAAAATTAGTTAATTCTTTACTTTTAGCACATAAATTTATCTCTATGCTTCCAAATGGCGAAGCACCTGAATACACAGAAAATAAAGAAGGATATTTTTGGGTTAAAGAACTCAAGGGAAATAGCGCTAAAACTATTTTAAAAATAGATATTAGAGAATTTGATGATGAAAAATACAAACAAAGAATGCAATTTTTACAAGATTTAAACGATAGTTTTAAAAAGCTATATGGAGAAGAAAGAATTAACATTAAGCTTAACGATCGTTATAAAAATGTCTTTAATAGTCTAAAAACAACCAAATCTTTGCCTATTAAACTTGCTTTACAAGCTTATGAAAATTTAAATATCAAAACTAAAATCATTCCTATGCGTGGAGGATACGATGGAGCGGTGCTTTCGGAAAAAGGCCTGCCTTGTCCAAATATCTTTACTGGAGCACATAATTTTCACTCTATTTATGAGTATTTACCTGTTAAATCTTTAAAAGCGGCAAGCAAAGTTATACAAGAAATCATCATCCTAGCCGCAAAATAAATTTAAGCCTTTTAAGGCTTAAAATTATAATAACACAAAAGCAATTACAACCACCGAAACAACACAACCTAAAGCAGTTCTTTTAACAATTTCTAAAGGACTAACCCCGGCTATAGCTGAAACGATGATACAAGCTCCTAAAATAGGCGAAAGGTATCTTCCAAGCACTGCTGACATTGCCACTGCAGTACCAAGTTTAACTTGATCAAAACCAAGATCTTGAGCATGAATAGTTACAGCCTTGTTAAATGCCATAGCAGCAGCATCACCGCTACCTGTAATCATAGCCATTAAAAATGGTATAAAAGTTCCACCAAAACGCACATAATGCTGTTCATTTTTAAGCCATTCTATGATAATATCAATTACACCGCATGCTTTTAAACCCGCAACAAAAACACTAGCAGCTATGATAATCCCTATAATCTCTGCATAAGATTTTCCCATGCCATTGAAAAACTCTTTAAAAATATTATCAGGCTTACTCATAGTTACCACCAAAGCTATAATCGCCCCTAAAAGCATAGCTTCAGCAACTCCAACTTGTTTTGTCCATGTTAAAAACTCATAATCATTTAAAGGACTTGCGCCTATGATTAGTACAATCAAAGGCACTAAAGGCATAAGCGCATAAAATACATTTACTTTTTCAATATTATCTTCAGTCTTGTTTTGATTAGCCACTTCAAAAACTTGCCCTTTTTGATAATCTTTAAAAATCACTGCCATAATCATCAAAGAAATCATCACTATCACTCCTGCTGTTAATGCATTTGGAGTTTGAGTTAAAACAATTTCTTGTATATTTTTCCCTGAAATTTCAGAAATCAAAGCCGTATGAGAAACACCTGGACTTAAAATTCCTCCTATAGTTCCACAAAGCACTGTTGCTGCTGCCATAGCAGGTTTTATACCTGAAGCCATTAAAAGCGGTATTAAAGTCGCACCAACTGCAGCTGAACATCCTGCCGCTGAAGGTATAGCTATAGCAATAAAAAAAGTTACCATAAAAGCAAGTGGGATTAAGAAAAATCCTACATTTTTCAAAGGTGTTGTAAGTAATCTAACCAAATGTTTATCGCATTTAGTCACTTTCATCACAAAAGCAAAACCCATACTCGCACAAATTGCCTTAATCAAGGCAGGTTGCACCATAGCATGCGTAAAAGCACTCAAAGCTTCAATGGGCTTAAGTGAAATCAAGCACAAGATAAAACCAATACTAATTAAAGCTGTTTTTGTTTCCACTTTTTTAATAAGCAAATAAACCACAGCCACAATACCAAAAATCGCAGCTAAAAGATAAAAAGTTTGCATTTTTCTCCTTTAGATTTTAGTTGTTTGATTGACTTTTAAATATTCTACATTAAATGGATAGCTTAGCTTTAACACATCATGATGACCTATGATTTTTAAGCTATCATCTTGCACTTTTAATGCAGAACCCTCCGGTATAGCATAAACAATGTCTTTTGGATTAGTTAATAAAAACTCTTCCAAACGCTCTTCTCTACTTTCTCCGTTGTGTCCAGGAATTTTCCCGCCAATAAAATGTGGGTTGATTTGACAAGGAAAAACCCCTAAACTATCAAAACTTTTTGGCATAACAATAGGCATATCATTAGTTGTTTTTATGCTAAGACCTGCTATGTTTGAGCCTGCACTCCAACCTATATAACAAGCCCCTTTTTCAATACGCTCTTTTAACACTTCAAGCAAATCATTTTTATATAATTTATGCAAAAGCATAAAACTATTGCCACCACCTACTAAAAAAACCCTTGCATTTAAAATCGCTTCTTTTAAATTTTCAAAATGGTGTAATGATTTGATATTATCTTTTTTCAAGCCTTCTTTTACTCTAGCTTCATAAGCATCATAAGTCCTTCTAACACCCGCATAAGGTATAAAAAGAATTTCTTCATCTTTCATGGAATTTTCTTTTAAAAAATCATCTATAAATTCTCTAGTATGACTTAAATAAGCACTATCTTTATAGCCAGAAGCACTAAAAAGTAAAAGTTTTGACATCATTCTTTCCTTTAAAAAATTAATCAAAACTATAATTTTAATATTTAAAAAATGAAAAAACAATTTAGTAATAAAAAAATATTGTATTACTTGTGTTAGAATTTAAAAAAAGGAAAAAACATGAAAGAAATTTTAATAACAAACGATGATGGCTATGAAAGTGAAGGTTTAAAAAAGCTTATAAAAATGCTAAGAAAGCATTTTAAAGCTAAAATTACCATAGTAGCTCCTGCTAGTGAAAAATCAGCATGCTCACACTCCATAACACTAACTAAGCCTTTGAGATTTCATAAGGTTGGTAAAAGATTTTACAAGCTTGATGATGGCACGCCTGCAGATTGTATTTATCTAGCTTTACATGCTTTATATAAAAAGCGTTTGCCTGATCTTGTCATAAGTGGAATTAACAAAGGTGCTAATGTAGGCGAGGATATAACCTACTCAGGAACTTGCGCAGGTGCTATGGAAGCAGTACTTCATGGAATTCCTGCCATTGCTTTATCGCAATTTTACAAAGATAATCAAAAAGAGCTTGATTATAAACTTGCTTTAAAACTTACTAAAAAAATAGTCAAAAATATCTTTGAAAAGGGCTTTCCTTTAGATAAAAAAGAATTTTTAAATATCAACTTTCCTTCTAGCAAAACAGCCTTTCAAGGCTTAAAAATTTGCAAAGCAGGTAAAAGAATTTATAGCTATAAAGCACACTCAAATACAAATCCAAGAGGTGTAGAATACTACTGGCTAGCTGCTGCTAATCTTGATCATGAAAATGAAAAAGACTCAGACATAGCACTTTTAAAACAAGGCTATGCCACAATAACCCCTATAATGCTTGATCTAACAGCTTATAAACAAATGAAAAATCTCAAAAAATGGATGAAAAATGGATAGATACACGCGTATAAAATGGCTTATTAATGAAGAAAATTTTATCAAAATTCAAAACACTAAAGTTTTAGTTTGTGGGCTTGGTGGAGTTGGTGGAATTTGTGTTGATGCGCTTTTTAGAAGTGGCTTTAGTAATCTAACTTTAATTGATGCGGATAAATTTGAAACTACTAATCAAAACCGCCAGCTTCATAGTGAAAATATAGGCGAAGAAAAAGCTAAGGTTTTTGAGCGTATTTACAATGCTAAAGGTATAGTCAGTAAAATCGATGATGAGTTTTTGAAAAGTTTTAATTTGAGTGAATTTGATCTTATCATCGATGCGATTGATGATATACCTGCTAAGGTTGCTTTGGCTAATTTACTTGATTTGAAAAAGCAAATTTTTATCTCATCAACCGGTGGAGCTAGAAAGCTTGATCCAACGCGTATTAAAACGACAAGCATATTTAAAACACATGGCGATGCTTTAGCTAAAAAATTCCGCTATGAACTTAGAAAATCGGGCTTTAAAGGGGATTTTGATGTGGTATTTTCAGATGAAGAAGCCCATTGTAAAGATCTTGGCTCATTTATGGGTGTAACAGCTTCTTTTGGACTTGCTCTAGCTTCTTTGGCTTTAAGGAAAGTGCTTGATAAGAAAGCTTGATATAAAAGACTTAGCTCCTTGTATCAAGCTTTTTAAGCAAAGCGTATCCATTCTTTGTAAAAATGATTATACAAAAGAACAAATTCGTGCTTGGATTAATATAAACCAAAAAGCTTGGGAAGAAAAATTTCAAAATCAACTAGGTTTTGTTTATGAAGAAAAAGGCCAAATTGTATCTTTTATAAGTATAAATTTAGAAGAAAAAACACTCGATCTTTGCTTTACTCATACAAACTATGCTCATCAAGGTTATGGCAAAGCTTTATTGGAATTTGCTCTTAAAAACTACCCTTATAGTGAAATTTATACTTTTGCTAGCCTTAGTGCTAAAAATTTCTTTTTAAAAGCAGGATTTAAAATCATCAAAGAAAACATTGCTATAAGAAATCAACAAGAATTGAAAAATTTTTTCATGAAAAAGAAAATAAAACGATTTTAAAAAAGCAAATAAAATGCATTTTATCTGCTTCTACTTTAAAATTTTTAATGTCTTAATTACACTCAATAAAGGTATTATAAAAGATAATAATAAATTTTTCACTACAAAGGTAAAAATTATAAATATCATCAAGCTAAGTAAAAACACAAACTGGAATTTAAAACAATATAGACAAATTGTAGGTTTTATAAAAAGTAACAAAATTTACGCTTTTGTCTTAAATATATAAATGTAAATGATTTAAAAAAGCTTTACCTAAGAGAAGAAGTAGTAAAACTATATCTAGATCAATTATAAACAAGGATTTTATATGTTAGCTTTAAGCACTCATCTTTTTTTGGCTATTTCTTTGATATTGCTTTCATTTGATAAAGTCAAAATTTCGTATATTTTTTTACTCTTTTCAGTCTTGTTGGGATATGTATTTAAAATTATAGATATAACTTTTATAGTGATTAATGTATTAGTTTTTATAACGGCTATATTGTATCAGTATAAAAAAATTTTCATATTAGAAATAGCATTATTTATCTATGCTTTAGCTTTATTTCTTCATTTTATCCCTGGTGTAAATAACATCAAAGTTTTAGATCAAGTTTATGCAAGCACAAATAGCGCACCTTTTAATCTTTACTTTAGTATTGACAAGCCACTAGGGGTTTTTATACTTTTTATACTTTTTCCTATTTTATTTAAAAACACAAAATACACCAAAGCTTCAGTGCTAAAATGGAGCTTATTGCTTTTATCTCCTATTCTTTTGCTGTGCGTGCCTTGGTATTTGGGTGTTATCAAACTAGAAATAAGCATACCATCATGGATTTTATATTTTTTATTTTCAAATCTTTTGTTAGTTGCTTTAGTAGAAGAAGCTTTTTTTAGAGGTTATCTCCAACAAAGACTTACACAATTTATTCACCCCAATCTTGCTTTATTAATCGCAAGCATAGCTTTTGGATTAGTGCATTATAAAAGCGGTGTTTTGATGATTGTATTTGCTAGTGTTGCAGGTGTGATTTATGGCTTAGCTTATAAATACTCAAAAAGCTTATGGATGAGCGTATTGTTTCACTATGGATTAAATTTAATCCATTTGATATTTTTTACCTATCCATTTTACTTAAAACATTAGCGATTATAGTTTTCTAACTAGAAAAAATAAAGGATGATAAGTCAAGGTATTTTGAAATTCTTTTTCATAGTTTTTTAAAAATGCCTTGCTTATAAAAAATTTATCACCCAAAGCATTTACCCCGCTTAATTTCAAATGTCTAAAAAGCTCTAAAGTATGATCAAATTTTAACTCTTTTAATTCTTCTTTTGCCTTTATGATCTTAAATTTTTTAGAAAGCTTTTGTGCAATTTGCTCTAAAGTTAAATATTCAAGTGATAAATTAGTGCTTTGTTTTATTTGAGTGAAATTTTTTTCTCCAAAAGTAGAAAAAAGCAAAATCCCGTTTTTATTTAACATATTTGCAAGATTTTCTAAAAGCTCATCTATCTTTAGCCACTGCATACAAGCATTTGAAGCTATAAGATCAAATTTTTTCGTATAAAAATGATGATTTTTAAGCTCATTCATATCAAAAACACCAAATTCATCAAACTTACAAGGATTTTCAAAAGGATAAATATCATTTAAAAAATAATGCTTAAATTTAATACACTCTTGCAAAGCCTTACTAAAAACCCCTACCCCGCAGCCAAACTCAAATACCGCTTCAAAATCACTAAAATCATTCTTAACAAGCATTTTACAAAGCTCTTTAGCCATATCTTTTTGCACTGGTGTATTTGCGCTATAAGTGTCTTTTGCTCTTATGAAAGTTTGCAAAGCTCTTCCCAAGTGTGGTATTTAAAAAATATAAAATGTGGCTCATCGATAAACATTGCCTTTTCTTTAAAAAGATTTAAAACATGCTTTGGTGGAAAGATTTTATCCTCTTTACTGATTATGGCTTTATCCCAAGTGAAATTTTCATTTAAATCCTTAGTGCAAAACTCATATAAGCTTAAAAGTTCTTCTTTTAAATACTCATCTTTTTCAAAGTAAAATTCATCACTTAAATTCATTCTTTTTTCAAGCAAATTTGTTTTAAAATCTTCCAAAGCAAATCTTTTCATTGTAAGTTTAAAAATGGCTTTTTTAATCCCAAATTCATCATCTATAGGTAAATTTGTGCCATTTATGGCTATTTTTTTATCAAATTTTATATCTTTTAAAATTTTACTCGCCACGCAAACTCCCATAGAAAAGCCAACAAGAGTGATTTTTTCAAATTTATTAAGATCAAATTCCCAACCAAAACTCGTATAATCATACACCATTAAAACATTTACATCACTTTTTAAATGCGTAAAATGGCTAAAATGCGAGCAAAATCCTGAAAAAAATAAAATCAACTCAGATGAATTTGCATTTTCATGTAAAAAATGAGTTTTCAAAATACCTCCAAAACCTTTTCTAAGTCTTTTTTCACTAAACCAGCATGCAAAGAAAAGCGAATTCTAGCTGTATTTTTAGCTACGGTTGGCTCTTTAATAGCAGGTGCGAAAATACCATTTTCTAAAAGCTTTTGTGAAATTTCACTAGCTAGTGCATTTTGCCCTAAAATAAAAGATATCATATAAGCCTCACCTAAAACCACACCTTTACTTGCCAAAGCATTTTTAAACCAAGTGCTTAACTCTAAAAGCTTTTTTCTTTGAGCGTTAAATTCATGCAAATGCTTAAAAACATGCAAAGTCCAAGCTACATTGATAGGTGCAATGGCAGTTGAGTATATAAAAGCTCTTGCTTTATTGATAAAAAAATCTTTTTCATTACTTATCATGCAAGCTCCCATGGAAGCTATGGCCTTACCAAAGGTAAAAACTAAAAAATCCACTTCCTTTTCTAAGCCCAAAAATTTCACATAACCCAAACCATCATCTCCAAAACAACCTATGCTATGAGCTTCATCGATGTAAATTTTGATATTTTTAAACTCTTTTTTTAAATTTATGAATTCTTTTATAGGCGCAAAATCTCCATCCATACTAAATAGCGCTTCACTTATGATGATGATATTTTCAAATTCTTTATAATGCTTTTGCACTAAGCTTTGTAAATGCTTTATATCATTGTGTTTAAATCTTATAAATTTAGCCCCGCCAAGCCTTAAACCATCAATAATACTTGCATGTACTTGCTTATCTGCCAAAAATAAAGTATTTTTAATGCTTGCTAAAGCTTGCAAACAGCTAACATTTAAGGCATAGCCATTGTTAAAATGTAAGATTTTTCTGCCTAACTTAGCTTCTAAAAAGCTTTCGAATTCATCAAAAATCGCATAATTTCCACTCAAGCTTCTTGAACTTGAACTAGAAAATTCAAATTCTTTTAAATGTGTTAAAAAATCTTGCTTTAATGCTTTTTCATTGCTTAAATTTAAATAATCATTCCCCGCTAAATTTAGTAATTTTTGCTCATTATAAATAACATATTTTCCCTCATGTTTTAATGAGCGTAGAATTCTAAAATTATCTTGTTGTTTTAACTCATCTAAAATTTGTGCAATTTGCATTATTGTTTAAGCCTTGCGTAAGCTTGACAACCTAAATCATCTTTTAAATCACAAGCTTTACCAAAATATTCTAAAGCTTTAGAAGTATCTTTTCTAACGCCTTTGCCATTTACATACATAACTCCAAGATTAGAACAACCATCTCCACTATTTAAACTGCAAGCTTTTCTAAATAATTCAACTGCTTTAAAATTATCCTTTTTTACACCGTATCCATTTGCATACATAAAACCAAGATTAGAACAACCAGAGCCTTCATTTAAATTACATGATTTTTGATACAATTCTACCGCTTTAAAATTATCTTTTCTTATACCATAACCTTTTTCATACATTACACCAAGATTAAAACAACCCAAGCCTTTTTCTAAACCACATGCTTTTTGATACAATTCCACTGCTTTGAAATTATCTTTTCTTACACCTTTTCCATCCATATACATAACACCTAGATTAGAACAACCATCTCCACTATTTAAACTGCAAGCTTTTCTAAAATACTCTAAAACTGAATCACCTCCATCATAAGCTTTAATCCCTTTTTTAACCAAATCCTCTTGTGCGTATGCAAAATTTAAAAATAAAATCGCTAAGATAATCAAAACTTTTTTCATACTTTACCTCTAAATTTAAGATAAAAGCTAATTATATAAATATTTTCTAAATAATCCTTTTTCATTTTAAAGCATAAATTTGAGTAAAAATTGTAGTATTATTAGTAATAAAAATCAAAGAAGTAAAAATGAATTTAAAAGAACTAGACTTAAAACACATTTGGCACCCTTGCACGCAAATGAGCGATCATGAGTTTTTACCTTTAATACCTATAAAAAAGGCTAAGGGAGTGTATTTGTATGATTTTGATGAAAAATCATACATAGACTGCATTAGCTCTTGGTGGGTAAATATCTTTGGTCATTGTAATGAATATATCAATGAAAAAATCAAAGATCAACTTCAAAATTTAGAACATGTCTTGCTTGCAGGCTTTTCACATGAGCCTATCATAAAGCTATCACAAAGGCTTTGTGAGCTTTTACCTTTTGATAAATGCTTTTTTGCAGACAATGGTAGTTCAGCCATAGAAGTGGCTTTAAAAATGAGCTTTCAATACCACTTAAACAATGGCTCTAAAAAGGATAAATTCTTATCGCTTAGCAATTCTTACCATGGAGAAACCTTAGGTGCATTAAGCGTTGGCGATGTAGCACTTTATAAAAAAACCTATGAGCCTTTACTTTTAAAAAGTATCACAACGCCTGTGCCAACAAGCAAAGACTATACAAAAGAACTTGAAATTTTAGAAAGTATTTTAAAAAATCATCATCATGAAATTTGTGCTTTTATACTTGAGCCTTTACTTCAATGTGCGGGCAATATGCATATGTACGAGCTTGGGTATTTAGATGAGGCAGTTAAACTTGCTAAAGATTATGGCGTGCAAGTGATATTTGATGAGATAGCCACAGGTTTTGGACGCACAGGGGAGATGTTTGCGCTTGATTATTGCTCACAAAGTATTGATTATATATGTCTTTCTAAAGCTATCACGGGTGGGTATTTACCACTTTCAGTGGTGCTTACTAAAGATGAAATTTATGAGAAATTTTATGATAGTTATGAGAGCCAAAAGGCCTTTTTACACTCTCACTCTTACACAGGTAATGCCCTAGCTTGTGCAGCGGCTAATGCGACTTTGGATATTTTTGAAAAAGAAAATATCATCACAAAAAATAAAATCAAAAGTGCTTTTATAAAAACTCAATGGGAGAGTTTAAAAGAATTTGACTTTTTAGGAAATTTTAGAAATTTAGGCATGGTAAGTGCATTTGATATACAAAAAAGCAAATACCAAAGAGCAGGACTTGAAGTCTTTCAAAGAGCCTTAGAAAAAGGATTGCTTTTAAGACCACTTGGAAATACAATCTACTTCATGCCACCATATGTTATAAATGAAGTTGAGATTGCTTATGTAGTGCAATCTTTAAGAGAGATTTTCAAGGATTTTTGAAAGTTTTTTACACACTTTATCATCAAATTCTATGATAGGAATTTTAGCGTAATTGCTTATAAAATCCTTGCTAAAAGTATCTTGAGTTTTTAAGATTAAAGCAAGGATTTTAATATCTCTTTGTTTTAGTGCTTCTATGCTTAAAAGCGTGTGATTGATACTTCCTAGATAGTCTTTTGCGACTAAAATCGTAGGGTACTTAAACGCACTCATATAATCAATCATTGTTTTTTCATCATCAAGGGGCGAAAAAAGCCCACCAGCTAGCTCGATAATGAGTTTTTCACTTTGTGGAATTTGTATATCAAAGGCTTTATAATTTAAATTCTCTAAAATCCTACCTTTGTGCGGTGAAGCAGGGGTTTTTAAAAACACACCTTCTTTGAAAATCTTAGTTTTTGGGCTAAACTCAGCTACTACCTCACTATCTTTTGGCGTGCCTGCTTGGATAAGCTTAAAATAATCAAAACCCAATTCTTTACAAATTCTAGCACTTAGATAAGTTTTACCAACATCTGTGTCTATACCGCTAATGTATATTTTCATTTTAAACCTATGAAAGTATTTTTAAACCCACGGTGCAAGCAATGATAAGAGCAATCAAAAAAAGCTTTAAAAAGCTTTTGCTTTCTTTATAAAAAAGTACCCCTATGATAACCCCGCCTGCAGTTCCAGCTCCTGTCCATATAGAATAAGCCACACTCATAGCAATACTTTGCATGCTAAGGCTTAAAAATCCAAATGAAAAAGCAAAACACACTATCAAAGCTAAAAGATAAAGCTTATTTTTAGTGCTTACAAGTTGTTTCATAATAATCACGCCAAAAATTTCAAAAGCAGTCGCCAAAAACAAAAAGAACCATTCCATTATTTAGCTTCCTTGCTAATAATTTTAAGGCCTATGATGCTTAAAAGCAAAATGGCTATTAAAGTAAGCTTGGTAATAGAGCTTGGCTCATTGAAAATAAACATCTCATTAAGCACCACTCCAACCGTGCCAATACCTACAAAAACACTATAAGCAATACTTACTTCAAGTCTTTCACAAGCTTTTAAAAAACATGTAAAAGATATACAAACTCCAATGGCTGTTAAAGCATAATGCCAAATTTCAGTAGAGTATTTTAAACCACTTACCCAAAAACACTCAACCAAACCACCTAAAATTACCATAAACCAACCAAAATTAGAGCTTATTTTTGTTCTTTCAATCATAATCTACCTTTTTTTAAAAGTGCAAATTATAACCAAAATTACAAAATAATAAGCTCCTTGGTATTAAATTTTCTTACTTTCTACCTCTTTTAATATATCTTGAGAAATATCCCCTACTTCTTTAGTAGTTTCATTAGTAAAATTAGCTATTTTTACATTTTCTTTTGTGACATCTTCTAGTTGAATTATCGCATCATTGATTTGTGAAATACTTTGAGTTTGTTCATGCATTGATATAGAAACATCATTAACGCTTTGAACTAAAATATTTACATTAGCTTCTATCTCGCCTAAACTTCTTTCTGTCTTTTCAGCCAAATGACGCACCTCATCAGCAACCACAGCAAAACCTCTGCCATGTTCGCCCGCACGAGCAGCTTCTATGGCAGCATTTAATGCTAATAAATTTGTTTGCTCTGCTATGTCCTTGATCACATTTACTACTTCTTTAATATTTTCAGCTTGAGAAACAACCTCTGTAGTTTTACCTCCAACATTTTGCATAGAAATGTTTATTTGCTCTACTGCTTTTATGGATTTTTCCAAAGAATTTGATTGAGAATAAGTTCCATCAACAAGTTTTTGCATAAATTCTTCTAGTTTTTCACATTGTATAGTTAGTTTATGTGCAAATTTAGAAGAAGAAATCAACATCTTTTTGATTTCTGAACCTAAAACATTTGTTGTTATTTCTACACTTCCTTTTGCATTTTCAACCTGTGTTGAAAAATCTAAAGCCTTATAACTTTCAAGCACTCTATCAAGCTCGTTGATGTTTGATCCTATTTTCTCTTCTAAAATATCAAGCAATTCATTTAATACATTTTTTAACTCTATTAGTTGAGGATTTATAGGATCATTATCAATTCTAACAGATAAATCTCCAAGCTCTATCTCTTTCAACTTTTGAACACTTTCAAACACAGCCTTCTTGTCTTGCTTTAAATTCTTTTGGATATTTTTTATACCATTATTGATTTCTTTACCAATAATAGCAAATTCATCATTTCCTTTGATATTTAAATCTATATCTTTCATATCGCCTTTGTAGTTTAAACTTTCAAAAAAATCTTCTAAAGCTTCTTTAATAAATATAATTTTCTTAAGAAAATGCTCTATCATACCACCCAAAATAACGATAATAACAAGGACAAAAATCACACCAAATATAACTTGGGTAATTAAAAGTCCGTTTAAAACCTCATCATAATCACTCAAAGCATTAGAAGAACACAAAGTTAAAGAATTTTCTCCCATAATACACACAGCTAAGCGTTCTTGACCTTTAAGTTTATACAAAATCAAATCAGTAGTTTCATTTGGAGTTACACTTGCAACATTAACAAAATTTTTTAACACTTCTTTAACTTCATTGTCTTCATAAAAATCTATATTAGCAGAAGAATGAGCTATCATTTCCTTTCTTTCATTGATTAAAAACACATTATTACTTGCAGTAGTTTTTAATCTTCCAAAAGCATTGCGTATATCATCTAGAAAAAACTCACCTGCTAAAACTCCATAAAATTTCCCATCAATAACAATCGGAATTGACACTGACAAAGCTATTTTTTTAGTTACGACATCTAAAAAAGGTTCTGAAATGCTTACCTTATTTTTATTTTTTGCATTTTGATACCACACGCGTTCTCTAGCATCAAAACCATCTTTTTCTTGATTTAAAATAAAATGTTTTCCTTTAGAATTAATATCTACATCAATTAAGCTACCATCTTTTTCATACCCAACATAAATAGCATTAAAAGAATAAAAACCAAACATCTTTTCTAAAAAAGAACCAATATATTCCTCACTTACATTTTTATGTTCAATAATATTTGCAGCGATTTTTTTAATATTCTCTATCTTAGTATTGAAGTATAAATCTGAAAAATTTTTTCCATTTTTAACACTTTCTTGCTTTCCACTTACAATACTTTGAAGAATATCCGTTTTAGACGAATAATAATTTAGTCCAACAAAAATACCAAATCCAACAACCAAAATCAAAGCTGTGAAAAATGATATTTTCTTAGCTACAATAGTTTTAAACATTAAAATACCTCCTAATTTTGCAATAAATATAAAAACATTTTAATTAATTTCTAAAAAATTTTTCAAAAATAACACCTATAAAAATAAAAAGTAGAATTTTTGTCCTAAAAATACTCATTTATTAATTAAATTTTAGTTATATTTAATTTTTATTAAATATAATAAATAATTTTAAAAAAGGAGTAAATAATGAAATTTTTAACCTGTAGTAAAAGAATTTTATTGACATTAACTAGTTTAATATTTTTACTAAGCAATAATGTCTTTGCAAAAGATTTTGAACCTATCATCGTTATACATGGTGGAACAAGTGGCTTAGGACTTACCAAAGAAGAATTTGCCAAAAGAGAAAAGGTAATGAAAGAATCTTTAAAAGCAGGTCAAAGCATACTTGAAAAAGGAGGAAGCTCGGTTGATGCTGTTATAGCCGCTATTAAAGTAATGGAAGATAGTCCTGAATTTAATGCTGGGAAAGGTGCTGTTTTTACCTCTGATGGATTTAATGAGCTTGATGCATCTATAATGGATGGAAAAAATTTAAAAGCAGGTGCAGTTGCTATGGCTAGGACGATTAAAAATCCTATAGAAGCAGCAAGACTTGTTATGGAAAAAACACCCCATACTTTAATAGCGGGCGAGGGTGCTGATAAATTAGCCAAAAAACATGGCTTAGAAATAGTAGGACAAAAATACTTCTTTACAGAGCACAGATACAAACAACTTCAAGAAGCTAAAAAAAGCAAGGAAGTTTTATTAGATAGTGATAAGGCAAAAGCCCATCTTGGTGTAAGCACCGAGCCATATTTAGGCACAGTAGGTGCAATAGCTTTAGATAAAAACGGCAACCTAGCAGCAGGTACAAGCACAGGTGGCACTACAAATAAAATGACAGGACGCATTGGGGATTCTCCTATCATAGGAGCAGGAAATTATGCAAATAATGACTCAGTAGCAATTTCTTGCACAGGAACAGGTGACATTTACATAAGAGTAGCTGCAGCTCATGAAGTTGCGTCTTTATACAAATACAAAAAACTTTCAGTGCAAAAAGCAGCCCAAGAAACTATCAAACAAGTTGCAAAACTTGGTGGTACAGGCGGAATTATTTCAATAGATAAAAATGGAAAAGTTGGTTATGCTTGGACTAAAGATAAGCTTGGAATGTATCATGGACAAGCAAAAATCGGCGAAGAGCCAAAAGTATTTTGGCCGCTTGGAAATTAACGCAGTTTAACTTTTTTAATGCCTCGAAGTTTAAAAATCTTTGAGGCTCCACTTTCAAAAAACTTTTCATCTACTATTTTATCTGCATTTTGCATAGCCCAATTTAGATCAAATTTTTTTCCATGAATGTTTGCAGAAGTAGAATAAAGCCAATCAAACTTTTTTAAAAATTCCTCATGAGCACAATCTTTCACAACGCGTATTGCTTTAGAATTAGGATATAAAAAAGTAGTTTTTTTGGATTTTCTAATAGTATTTTTAAAATAATTTGGCACTCTTGTAAGTTTTTTAAGCTCACTAAATTTAGCCGTAGTAATTAAACAATCTTGCTTTAAAGGCCTTTTTTTTAAAGTATTAAGGGCTTTTAAGTCCTTACTTAAAAACCCTGCTGTTGTATCAGTTTGAGCAAGATAAATCATGTTTTTAAGTATTCTTGTAAGCTCTTTACTTCAAGACATGATTTATTTTGTATAGCTTTGATAGCTTTAATCCCCGCATAAGCTGCTCTTAGATTTGTAAAATATGGGATTTTAAAGCGTAAAATATTTGCTCTAATTTTTTTAGTGTCGCCTTTAAAACTATGCTCATCGCTAGTATTTATAGCAAGTTGAATTTGAGAATTTTTTAATTTATCCTCTACATTCGGGCGTCCTTCAGAAATTTTATGCACAAACTCACACTCCAAGCCCGCTTCTTGTAAAACTTTATAAGTTCCACTCGTAGCAATGATTTTAAATCCTAGCTTAATATACTCATTAGCTAAATCTACTGCATATTTTTTATCTTGCTCTCTTAGTGATAAAAACACATTACCACTTTCTGGTAAGAAATTTGAAGAAGCAAGTTGGCTTTTTGCATAAGAGTTATCAAAATCTTTACTTACTCCCATAACTTCACCGGTTGAGCGCATTTCAGGTCCAAGCTCAAGATCGCTTCCGCTAAGTTTAGCAAAAGGAAATACCACTGATTTTACACTAATATGTTTTGGCTTTTTAGCTCTTAAAATTCCGTTTTTTTCCTCTACCACTTGAAAGGTGTCATAAAATTTCAAGCTTTCTCTTAAATTTCCTTGCCACATCACGCGCGTTGCAACCTTAGCTAAAGGAATTCCTGTGGCTTTGCTCACAAAAGGCACAGTTCTACTAGCTCTTGGATTTACTTCTATCATATAAAGTTTATTATCATAAATAGCAAATTGTATATTTAAAAGTCCTACTACACCTAAATTTAAAGCAATATCTTTTGTTTTTTGCTCAATCATTTCAAGCATAGCTTCATCAATATTTACAACAGGTAAAGAGCAAGCGCTATCGCCTGAGTGAATTCCTGCTTCTTCAATATGCTCCATAATACCTGCTACATAAACTTCTTTTCCATCACTTATCGCATCTACATCAAGCTCAGTTGCATTATCTAAAAATTGATCGATTAATACCGGAGATTTATCACTCACATCTACTGCTTCTTGCATATAAAGTCTAAGCTCACTCTCATCATGCACTACACGCATTGCACGACCACCTAAAACATAACTTGGTCTAACAAGCACAGGATAACCTATCTCATTTGCTTTTATAATCGCTTCTTCTACACTTATGGCTGTGCCATTTTTAGGTTGATTTATACCTAGATCTTCAATAAATTTAGCAAATTTCTTTCTATCTTCAGCTAAATCTATTACCCTTGCACTTGTTCCTATGATCTTTGCCCCAAAAGCACTAAGGCGTTTTGCAAATTTAAGCGGAGTTTGACCGCCAAAATGCACTATCACTCCATCGGGTCTTTCTCTATCAATAACCGCTCTTAAATGCTCAAAATCAATTGGCTCAAAATACAAAATATCGCTTGTATCATAATCTGTTGAAACCGTTTCTGGGTTACAATTATACATTATAGTTTTTACACCCATATCTTTTAGAGCAAAAGAAGCATGCACGCAAGCATAATCAAACTCAATGCCTTGTCCTATGCGGTTTGGTCCACCACCTATAATCATCACTTTTTTATCTTTTTTATCTTTACTTTCTTTTACTTGCGTAGCTTCATTTGTATTAATACTTGAGTATAAATACGGGGTCAGTGCTTCAAATTCTCCTGCACAAGTATCTACTTCACTATATTGAGCGATGATTTTATGTTTAATTCTTGCATAATAAATATCATTTTGACTTAACTCAAGATTATCTTTTTGATTAATCAAGCTAGCGATTTTTTTATCTGAAAAACCTAAGGTTTTGGCTTTTCTTAATAGTTGCTTATTACTTAAAATATCCATATCTATTTGATTTTCAAATTCCACTATTTCTTTGATTTGATTTAAAAACCAAGGATCTATTTTGCAAAGCTCAAAAAGCTCTTGTGTGCTAAAACCTTCTCTAAAAGCTTGTGCTATATAAAGCATGCGTTTTTCATTAGCTTGGCGAATTTTTGTTAAAAGCTCATTTTTATCACATTCTATAGTATCAAACCCACTTAAATTTCTCTCAAGTGAGCAAAGTGCTTTTTGAATGCTTTCTTTAAAAGTTCTCCCTATAGCCATAACCTCACCCACGCTTTTCATAGCAGTGCCAAGCTCTGTGCTTGCATTTGGGAATTTTTCAAAAGTAAAACGAGGAATTTTAGTTACGATATAATCAATTACCGGTTCAAATGAAGCAGGAGTTCCTGTGATATCATTTTTAATCTCATCTAAACTAAATCCAACTGCTAAAAGTGTAGCTACCTTAGCTATAGGATAGCCCGTAGCTTTACTAGCTAGGGCTGAAGATCTTGAAACCCTAGGGTTCATTTCAATAACTATCATTCTACCATTAGTTGGATTGATAGCAAATTGCACATTTGATCCACCTGTATCTACTCCAATTTCTCTTAAAATAGCAAAAGAAGCATTACGCATCGCTTGGTATTCTTTATCAGTCAAAGTTAAAGCAGGAGCTATAGTAATAGAATCGCCTGTATGAACCCCCATAGGATCGACATTTTCAATAGAGCAAACGATAATACAATTGTCATTTTTATCTCTAATGACCTCCATTTCGTATTCTTTCCAACCAAGTAAGCTTTCTTCGATTAAAATTTCATGGATAGGGCTTAGCGCTAAAGCAGTATTTGCAAGTTCTGCAAACTCATCCATATTATACACCACGCCACTTCCTGCACCACCTAAGGTAAAAGAAGCTCTAATCATCAAAGGAAAACCAATCTCATCAACAGCTTTTAAAGCTTCTTCATAATTATACGCATACATAGATTTTGGCAAATCCATGCCGATTTTTTTCATACATTCTTTAAAAACTTGTCTGTCTTCGCCTTTTTTAATCGCTTCAGGATTTGCACCTAAAAATTTTACATCTGCAAGCTCGCCACTTTCATAAACTTCCATAGCAACATTCAAAGCAACTTGGCCACCCATAGTAGGTAAAATCGCATCGATTTTTTCTTTTTTGATAATACTTAGAATACTTTCTTTGGTAATTGGTTCTATATAAGTTGCATCAGCAAATTCAGGATCTGTCATAATCGTAGCCGGATTAGAATTGATCAAAACTACTCTATAACCTAGCTCTTTTAAAGTTTTTGCCGCTTGAGTTCCTGAGTAATCAAACTCACAAGCTTGACCTATAATGATAGGCCCACTGCCTATTAATAATATATTTTTTATATCTGTTCTTTTTGGCATGTATTTTCCTAAGCTGAATTTTTAGCCAAATTATAACAAATATAAGTTTTTTAGAAGTTGAATTTAACAAAGAATTTAGCTCTTAAAGAGCTAAATTTTATTGACGCTTACCAAAAGTTATAGCATAAGCTTCATTTCTTACATCAAATAAAGGATCTTGTGGTGGATTAACCCCTTGAGGTACATCCGAAGGAAAATATACATCAAAATTACAATCTTCATCGCTCAAGGCATTAACCTTAAAAGTCCCAACTAGACTTTCTTTGTGCTTACCACTCCATAAAGCCGTTGTTTCATTGGTAATATCATTTTTATTTGCATATACTAAATACATTTTATACTCAACCGGCTTATTAGCTTTTACACGATTTTGGAAATCTTCTTTTAAAAAATCACTACTCGCACTTTTCATTTGTGCTTCATTTAAATATGCCACACCTTCACTTGGAACTAATTTCCATCTTGCTGGTAAATAGTTTTCTCCGTTTGCTTGTTTAAAATAAAAAGTATGAATACTAAAAAATGGAGTATTTGCTACACTTTTACTAATGCCAATTTTATCAGTATATGCAGCAAAATTTCTATAAGAATCAACCTCTTGCATCATCTTGCTTATTTTTTCTTGATCGACTTTACCATTTACAGGAAGTCTCATTTCAAAAAACTGACCGAATTCTTTAGGATTTTTTGCGAAATTTATTTCTGTATTTAGCATAACCATAGTCCAAGAAGCAGAATCTTTAGGATCAGTAATTCTAATAGCCATACCTCTTGTTTTGCTTTTATCATCTTTAAAAGCTCCGCCCAAAGAATATCTTACTTGGATTGGCAAACTTTTTTGTGTTAATAAAGGCACATCAACTTCTTTATTGATAGACAAAGCTGGCTCAAAAGTTCCCATAGCACAAAAGCCTTTTGCATGATTAACTTTTGCTTTTGGATTTTTAGGATCAGCATTAAGTTGATAAAAAATATCTGCTATTTTTTGTGCATCATATTCCACTTCATTTGCATAAATAGCACCACTTAAACAGCAAAAAGCTAAACAACTACTGATATATTTTTTCATTTAATCTCCTAAATTTTTAAAATTCAGAGATAATTCTAATATTTAATAGTAAATAATAATTTATATCAACTAAAATAAATAACTTTTTATTAAAAATTTTCTACCATATAAAAATAACTTGGTACTTTCATTTTTACATAAGGTTTAACATATGCATTTTGATAGGCACCTTCTTCTTCTATTTTAAAAATTTCGCCCACTGGAATTCCTGAAAAGAAAATCTCATCTAAGCCACTTGTATAAACCTTATCGCCCATTTTAAGTTCAAGCCATTTAGGAATATATTTAACTAAAACATAATCATTTCTACCATGAGCTATACCTGGTGCTTGTTCCTTACCTATATATACGGAAAAAATACACTCTTCATCACCTTGTAAAAGTCCCAAAGCTCTACCATTTTTTTCTATAACTATGCCTGCTGTATAGCCATTATAAATTAAGCCTTTAATTTTTCCTTTATAATCCACATCAAGCCAAACCTTATGATAATCACTAATTTGAGCATAAGAAGTTGCCTTAACTAAACTAACATTAGGATAATAAAAACTTGAATTTTTATCACTTAAAATATTGTTTAATTCATTGGCAAAGTTTTTCATATAGATATTGTTTTTTTCAAGTTCAGCATTTCTTTCTCTTAATTTTTTAATTTCTTGAGCTTGATTAAAATGCTCATTAAATTTATCTTTTAAAAGATTAATGCTTTGAGAAAACTGATTAACAATAGCAATATTTAAATCTAAAACATTTCGTTTTATTATATCTCCATAATAAAACGAAACAAACACTAAAAAAGATAAAATTAAAACACTAAGAATTTTACTCTTCATTCGTTAGTTGGTGCAATAAAGAAATTTCTTCCAAAGCTTTACCTGTGCCTTTTGCCACTGCCAAAAGTGGCTCATCAGCTACATATACTGGAAGTTTTACAATTTCAGATAAATATTTATCAAGACCGCGTATTAAAGCTCCGCCTCCTGTTAAAACAACACCGTTTTCAACAATATCAGCTGCAAGATCAGGCGGCATCATTTCAAGAACGATTTTTAATGCATCAGCAATTTCTTTTAAATGCTCACGCATAGCCTCTCTTACATCTTCACTTGTTAACTCTATTCTATTTAACAATCCTGTTACTTGATCGCGTCCTTTAACTACCATAGAAAGCTCTTTTGGAAGCTGAACTGCTGAGCCTATTGCGATTTTGATTTCCTCGCCCGTTCTTTCACCTATGACAAGATTGTATTTTTCTTTTACATAATTTACTATACTAGTATCAAGCTTATCACCAGCTGTTCGGATAGATTTTGAAATCACAAGACCGCCTAAAGAAGTAACACCAATTTCAGTAGTACCACCGCCAATATCTACCACCAAGCTCCCTTGAGGCTCTCTAATTGGTAAATTTGCACCAATAGCTGCTGCCATAGGTTCTTCTATCAAAAATACTTCTCTAGCACCCGCACTTAACGCACTTTCTCTAACCGCTTTTCTTTCTACTTGGGTTAATCCATAAGGAACTGAAATGATAATTCTAGGTCTTAAAAAAGATTTTCTTCTATGAGTTTTTTCTATAAAATAACGGATCATTTTTTCAGTCATATCAAAATCAGCAATCACACCATCTTTCATAGGACGGATTGCTTCGATATTACCTGGGGTTTTTCCTACCATTTCCTTAGCTTCTTTTCCAACAGCTAAAATTTTAACCCTACCATATCTTTCACGCTCTACTGCAACAACCGAAGGTTCATCAATCACTATACCTTTATCTTTTACCAAAACTAAAGTATTTGCAGTACCTAAGTCAATCCCCATATCGCTTGAAAAAAATCCAATTATTTGATCTAAAATCATTCTCAGCCTTTAACTTTTTTATTTTTTATAAATAAAGGTTTTGCACCTTCTTTGATCACTTCTTTAGTAATTACTATGCTATATCCATTATACTCTGGCAAATCAAACATCAAATCTACCATCATTTCTTCAATAATACTTCTTAAACCTCTAGCGCCTGTTTTACGCTCTAGCGAAAGCTTAGCAATCTCTCTTAGCGCTTCATCTTCAAATTTTAATTCCACATTGTCAATAGCAAAAAGTTTTTGATATTGCTTAATAATGGCATTTTTTGGCTCAGTTAAAATACGCACCATGCTTTCTTCATCAAGCTCTTCTAAAGAAGCAAGTACATGCAATCTTCCTATAAGTTCAGGAATAAGCCCAAAATGCACTAAATCATCAGGCTCTAGTCTTTGAAGTAAAGCTTCTTTTTCATCTTTTTTATCATCAGTAAAAAAGCCCATGACATTATCGCCTAATTTTCTTTTAATAATATCACTAATACCATCAAAAGCCCCGCCACACACAAATAAAATATTGGTTGTATCTATTTGTATGAAGTCTTGATTTGGGTGTTTTCTACCGCCTTTTGGTGGGATATTTACCAAAGATCCTTCAATAATTTTGAGTAAGGCTTGTTGCACGCCCTCACCACTTACATCTCTTGTAATAGAGCGATTTTCGCCCATTCTTGCGATTTTGTCTATCTCATCGATAAATATAATCCCTTTTTGTGCTCTTTGCACATCTCCATCAGCAGCTTGTAAAAGACGAGTAAGGATATTTTCAACATCTTCTCCCACATAACCTGCTTCAGTTAAAGAAGTCGCATCACAAATTGCGATAGGAACATCTAAAAATCTAGCTAAAGTCTGTGCTAGTAAAGTTTTTCCACTTCCCGTTGGGCCTACTAATAAAATATTTGATTTTGCTAATTCTGTATCATCATCTTCTAAGTCAGATCTAAAAAGCCTTTTGTAGTGATTATACACCCCTACACTAAAGATTTTTTTAGCTCTATCTTGCCCGATAACATATTTATCTAAATATGCTTTTAATTCCTTAGGAGTAATATCTTTAAAATTTTCTTTATCAACTTCTTTATTTTTTAATTCTTTTTCCTCTCCAAAGAAAATATTACAAGCACTTTCGGCACAATACTCACATATAAAGGCATTATTATAATCATTTACTAAAATTCTTCTTTCACTTGTTTCTATTTCATTGCAAAAACTACATCTTTTAACCATGACTTTTTTCCTTATATATAGGAATTCCTCTTTTTGTTTCTAAGATAAAATTACACATTTTTTTCACATTTTCACTAGAAGTATTTTCTAGCAAACTTAAAGCATTATCTTTTAAACTTCCTTGTCTGAATAAAAATTTAAAAGCCTTGCTTAAAATATCCACTTCTTCTTTATCAAAGCGTCTTCTAATGCCTACTAAATTTAAACTTCTAATGCTTGCTCGATTTCCTTCAGCTAAGCAAAATGGCACCACATCTTGAGAAAGCGCACTAGCACCTGCTATCATACACCCCTCACCTACCTTAACAAACTGATGTATTGGAGTAAGTCCACCTACCACAGTATAATCTCCAAGTTCCACATGACCTGCTAAGGTGGCATTATTTGCTAAAATAATATTATCTCCAAGCAAACAATCATGTGCAATATGAGAATAAGCCATTATAAAAGCATTATCACCTATTCTTGTAAAACCATCGCCCTTAGCTGTACCTGAATTTATAGTAACAAATTCTCTAATAACTGCATTTTTTCCTATAATAACACCTGAATTTATCTCATCTTTATAAGATATATCTTGTGGGATATCTCCAACTATGGCATAAGAAAAAACTTTAGAATTTTCACCTATGCTTACATTAGGCAAAATTCTTGCACCTTGTTTGATGATAGTATTTGCACCTATATTGGCATTTTTTCCAACATAGGCATAGGCCTCTACTACAACACCATCTGCTATGATAGCTCCATCTTCTATAACAGCACTTGGATGAATTTTGTTCATCATTTATCTACTATCATAGCTTTAAGTTCAGCTTCTGCAACCAATTGTCCATCAACAAAAGCTTTTCCTTGAAAAATCCACATATTTCCACGATTTTTCACCACACTCATCTCATAATCAAGCCTATCACCTGGACGCACTGGATTTCTAAATTTAGCATTATCAATACCTGTAAAATACACTACTTTAGTGCTTGGATCTACCTTATCATCCATACTTTCAAACGCTAAAACCCCTCCAGTTTGTGCCATACCTTCTAAAATTAACACACCCGGGTAAATTGGATGATCTGGAAAATGCCCCATAAAAACATGGTCGCTTATACTAATATTTTTATAACCTCTAACAACTTCTTTATTTTTTAATTCTACGATTTTATCTACAAGTAAAAATGGATACCTATGTGGTAAAATTTTTTGAATTTGCATTACATCTATCATAAATTTAGCCTTAAAATATATTCAAAATTCAGATTTTACAAAAAAAATATTAACAAACTAGTTAAGTTTTATAACTTCACAATCTTTTCTTTACTATCAAAATAAATTTCACTTTTTGCTATAAATTCATAAGCACCTTTGGTGATATTTTCAACAATAATCACCGGCGAAAGATCATAAGCGCCAAAATGCTTTTGCCTTATTTTGATTTCTTGCTCTATTTTTAAAGGATTTTGTAAAAAATCTTCAAAATTTTTAAATCGCATTTTGCACAAACTATTTAAATAATCAAAACTCCATAAATTAATCTCATCCTTTACGCTTTTATAGCACTTTAAATCCTCTTCTAAAATACTAAATTTAGTGTAAGAATTTTTAAAATGAGAATAAAATAAAACATGAGTTTTTATGGCTTTTTTGTTTTCTTTTATCAAAGCTCTTAGTAAGCGGTAATTTAAAAATTTCTCTCTTTGAATTTCAAATTTAACACCCTTTTTTTCTAAATTTTTTACTTGATTGTAAAATTTTATCTTTTCTTCTATGCTTGAAGGTAATATTTGTTTGTTTATAGGACTCATAAGCTCATCTATAAAAGCTTTTTGGCCTTTTTGTTTAGAAAGTGCATAAATACACCCACAATAATTTTGATGATAAAGCATATCTTGCTTAGCTAAGGCAAATTGTCTTTGCGTGCCTCCATTTTTTCTAAAATCAGGTGCCAAAAACTCTATACCAAATTTATCGCATTCTTTTTGTAAAGCTAATTTTAGCTGCTCTAAGTCTTTTTTAGGGGATGTTAAAAGGGTTGTTGTAAGTTTTTTTTCACCAATTTTTTGAGCAAATTCAACACTTTTATGCATTCTAAAATCAAAACAAATTTGACATCTTGCGCCTTTTTCAGGCTCGTCTTCATAACCCTTTACACTCTCAAGCCATTTTTCATACTCATATTCACCTTTATAAAGCTTAACACCCAATTTATCACAACTACGCTTAACATCTAAAAATCTAAGTTCATGCTCACTATAAGGATGAATATTTGGATCATAAAAAAAACCTATAATTTTCTCATCAGGATAAGTTTTGCTTAATTCTTGTATAAAATAATGACTATCCACACTACAGCAAATATGCACTAGCATAATTCTTTTAACACCTTAAAAGCATGATCTTTAGCTTTTACATTTTTATAAATTTTTGAGATTTTTCCATTTTCATCAATCACAAAAGTAGATCTTATAAGCCCCTCATACTCTTTACCATAATTTTTCTTTAAACCCCAAGCACCATAAAGTTTGCAAATTTCTTTTTCACTATCGCTTAATAAAGTGTGTTTTAAATCATATTTTTTTATGAAATTTTCATGCGATTTAACACTATCTGGACTAATACCTATAATCACAGCATTTTGCTCTAAAAAATCCTCATAACTTTGACTAAATTCACAAGCTTGTGTGGTACAACCTGGGGTGTTATCTTTTGGATAAAAATACAAAATAATTTTTTTACCCAAGAAATCACTTAAAGAAATTTTAACTCCATCTTGATTTAAAAGTTCAAACACAGGAGCTTTATCACCAATTTGCAATTCTTTCATTTTTTATCTTTCAATCTTAATTTTTCTACACTTTCACCACCAAAAGCAATATTATATGGCTCAATATCTTCCAACATGATCACTATATTTTGCTTTGGCTTGTTGTATTTTGTATGTAAAAGTTCTGTAATATCTGCTATTAACTCTTCTTTTTGTGTTTTGCTAAATTCTGGTTTAGCTAATTTGATATTTATAATTGGCATGATTTTTCCTTGTTTCAAATATAATAATTTTACTATATTCTAGTAATTATTAGTATATTTTTGATAAAATTAGTTTTATTTTCAACAAAAAGGCTTAGTTATGATTAGGGCAAAAAAAATTTGGATGGATGGAAAAATCATTGATTTTGATGATGCAAAAATTCATGTTTTAACACATTCATTACATTATGCAAATGCAGTTTTTGAAGGAACAAGAGCTTATAAAACACAAAATGGTTTAGCAATTTTTAGATTAAAAGAACACACCAAAAGACTTTTAGAGTCTGCAAAAATTACTTTAATTAATTCTCCTTTTTCTCAAGAAGAACTTGAAAATGCACAAGTTGAACTTTTAAGAGCAAATGATTTTCAAAATAACACCTATTTGCGACCATTAATCTTTTTAGGTGATGGTACTATGGGAGTTTATCATGCTAAAGCTCCTGTTAGGGTAGCTATTGCTGCTTGGGAATGGGGTGCTTATTTAGGTGAAGAAGGCTTAGAAAAAGGTATTAAGGTTAAAATTTCTTCTTTTGCTAGAAATAGTGTAAAATCTAGCTTAGGTAAAGCAAAAGCGAGTGCAAATTATTTAAATTCTCAAATGGCTAAATATGAAGCTATAGAAGCAGGATATGAGGAAGCCTTAATGCTCGATGAAGAAGGTTTTGTAGCAGAAGGAACAGGTGAGTGTTTTTTTATGATTAAAGATAATAAGCTAATCACACCACCAAATGATTTTTCATTAAAAAGTATCACTCAAGATACTGTTTTAAAAATTGCACATGATTTGGGCATAAGTGTAGTGCGTCAAAGAATTTCAAGAGATGAAGTTTATGTAGCTGATGAAGCATTTTTCACAGGAACTGCAGCAGAAATAACTCCGATAAATAATATTGATGCAAGAATTATAGGAGATGGAAAAAGAGGTGAGCTAACGACAAAGCTTCAAAATGCGTATTTTGATATAGTTTATGGACGCAATGAAAAATACGCTTCTATGCTAACTTATATTTAACAAAGGAACTAAATGCCAGCTGATTTGAATGATTATTTTAATAAAAAAAACAATCAAAACAACAATAAGCAAAATTTAAACTTCAAAACACCAGAATTTAATTTCAAAGGTTTTGGGAAATTTTCCCCATTAATTTATAGTGCAATTGCGATTATTTTAGTTTTTGCACTTTTTAAACCTTTTGCAATAGTAAATTCAGGGGAAATGGGGATCAAATCCACTACAGGTAAATACAGCCCTACCCCACTTGAACCAGGACTTCATTTTTTTATGCCTATACTGCAAAAAATCACTATCGTAGATACTAGAGTAAGACAAATCAACTATGCTTCAATCGAAGGAATAAATGAAAATTTACAAATAGGATCAGGCGTTGTTAATAAAAATAGTATTTCAGTGCTTGATTCAAGAGGCTTGCCTGTATCTATTGATGTAACCGTTCAATACAGATTAAATCCTTTACAAGTTCCTCAAACTATCGCAACATGGGGGCTTAATTGGGAAAATAAAATCATAGATCCAGTAGTAAGAGATGTTGTAAGAAATGTTGTAGGTCAATACACTGCAGAAGAGCTTCCAACAAATCGTAATACTATAGCGGTGCAAATTGATCAGGGCATTAGAAAAACTATTGAAAGCCAACCAAATGAGCCTGCTGAGCTTCAAGCAGTTCAGCTTAGAGAAATTATCTTACCTATAAAAGTAAAAGAACAAATCGAAAGAGTACAAATTGCTAAACAAGAAGCTGAAAGAACTAAATATGAAGTTGAAAGAGCTAACCAAGAAGCACTTAAAAAAGCGGCTTTAGCTGAAGGGGAGGCAAATGCAACTATTATTAGTGCTAAAGGTAGAGCAAGTGCCGTAAAAATTGAAGCTGATGCGCAAGCATATTCAAATAGAGAAATAGCAAAAAGTTTAAATAATCCTTTACTTGATTTAAAACAAATTGAAACCCAAAAGCAATTTAATGAAGCACTTAAAGTCAATAAAGATGCTAAAATTTTCTTAACACCAGGCGGAGCTGTGCCAAATATTTGGGTTGATAGCAAAGATAATAAAAGAACAAGTTCAGTAGCAAATTAAAAAATAAAGAAGTGATGATGAATGTTCAACATATCCGAGAGCAAATGATCTTTTATACAGCTCATTTGCACTTGATCGATTTTTTGTTAATGGCTTTAGTTGTATTCTTTTTCATTATCACTTTATTTATTGCTTTGATTGTTAGAAACAAACCTACTTTTGCTTTTATTATAATTTTTTTAGGAATTTTATGTTCACTTAGTATTGCGTATTTGGGATATTTTTTAATTGATACTAAAGTTAGATCCAGAATAGCTAGCTTAGATAATGCTCAATTTTTTGTATATGATAATTCTTTAAGTGTTGATTATAGCTTGACAAATACTTCTAAAAAAAGTTTTAAATTTTGCAAAATAAAAGTAGAAGTATTTAGAAAAAGCGATGAAAATAATACTTTTAAAAATTTAATACATTTATTAAAACCATTAAGAAGTAAATCTACCACTATCGAAAAAACAATAAGTCCCAACCAAACTATTAATCTAAAAACCAAATTTTCCGATTTTAATGAAGGTCAAGATTTTGATATTAAAATTAATTCAAAGTGTTTTTAATGGGATATTTTACTTTTTTTCATATTCTTATCATTTTTATTATGCTAGCTTCAACATTCCTTACTTGGATTTTATTCTATTTAAAAATACAAAACAAAAAATATATGATAATTTTTTGCATAATAAGTTTTATATTAGCCTCAATCTTAACTATTTCTTTATTATTAACTATAGATCAATACACAAAAAAAGCTAGTTTGAGTAATTTTTCAACCTACAGACGCTTAGCTACAGAAAGTATTATTATAAAAGGTAGAGTAACCAACGATACTAATTTTAAAATTTCAGAATGCTTTTTAGAACTTAGAATTATTGATAATAATAAAAAGCATGAAATCAGTGGAGAAATTTTTAATCAACAAAATTTTGATAGCATAAAAAAAGCAAATCAACAACAAAGAGATGTTTCGTATAATATTAACATTGCAAATCAATTATCAGGTCATACCTACAAAGACTTTTCTTTTGAAGTGGGATTGCCACCTCATTTTCAAAGTTATAAAATTTTTAAACAATTAAAATGCAGATAAGGATTATTTAATAAAATAATCCCCATCAAAACTAATCAAAGAATATTTTCTTTCATTGCCTATGCTTGAAACTAGCTCATTAATATCTAAAAAAGTCAAACTATCTGCACCTGTATATTCTCTAACCTCTTCAATACTCTTATTAGCTGAAATTAACTCTTCAAAAGTTGGAGTGTCTATACCATAAATATCAGGAAATTTGATTTCTGGACAAGCTATAGCCAAATGAATTTTTCTAGCACCTGCTTGTCTTAAAAGTGTGATGATTTTTTTAGAAGTTGTTCCTCTTACTACACTATCATCAATCACCACTATATCTTTACCTTCTAAAACTTTCTTCATAGGATTTAATTTCAGTTTTACTTTTAAATTTCTCATTTCTTGAGTTGGCTCTATGAAAGTTCTTCCAACATAGTGATTTCTAACTATGGCCATTTCAAGTGGAATTTTTAAATATTGCGCAAAACCTATAGCAGCACTTACTCCACTATCAGGAACAGGCACTACAAAATCTACTTTTTCTTTAAATTTTTTAGCCAAGGCTTCACCCATTTTTTTACGCACTTCATATACACTTTTACCTTCTATAATACTATCAGGTCTAGCAAAATAAATATATTCAAATGCACAAATTCTTGGATCTGTTTTATCAAAAACTTGAATGCTTTCAAACTCATCACTACCTTGAGTAAAAACTAGCATTTCACCGGGCTTTATATCGCGGATAAATTCAGCTTCTATCAAATCAAAAGCACAAGTTTCACTCGCTACAATATATCCACCATCTTTTAATTTTCCCAAAGATAAAGGTCTAACCCCATAAGGATCTCTTACCACAAAAAGTTGATTTTTACTAGCTAACATAAAGCAATATGCACCCTTACTTTGCATTAGACTTTCTATAAATCTATCTTTTAAAGTTTCTTTTTTGCTTTTTGCTATTAAATGTACAACATTTTCCGTGTCCATATTAGAATGAAAAATAGCTCCATTATCAATTAACTCTTTTCTAACTTCTTCTTTATTAATCAAATTTCCATTATGCACTAAAGAAATATCACCCAAAGAACAAGTAGCTGCAACAGGCTGTGCATCATGCAAAGAAGAATTTCCGGCGGTAGAATAACGATTATGCCCTATAGCTATACTACCTTTTAAATCTGCTAAAATTTGAGTATTAAAAATTTGTCCTACTTCACCTTTAGCTTTATGAGTTTTGATATTTAAACCATCACTTACACTAATTCCACTTGCTTCTTGGCCACGATGTTGCATAGCAAATAAAGCATAATAAGCCACCGTGCTTGCATTTTTTGAATTAATTACTCCAACTACCGCACACATTTAAATTCCTAAACAATCGTCTATATCATATAAGCCATTTTCTTGAGAAACTAGCCATTTAGCACATCTAATAGCCCCCATAGCAAAAGTAGCTCTTGAAGTAGCACTATGATTTAATTCTATAAATTCACCATCATTATAAAATCCAACTCTATGGGAACCCACTATATCACCACCTCTTAAGCTCATCACTGCGATTTCATCTTTACTTCTTTGACCAATAATCCCATCTCTACCACTTACTCTAACCTTTTCCAAATCTAAATTCCTAGCCTTAGCGACATTTTGTGCTAAAGTCATAGCTGTACCACTTGGAGCGTCTTTTTTCTTATTGTGGTGCATTTCAAGTATTTCTATATCAAAATCCCTTAAAGCTTCACTTGCTAAACATGAAAGTTTTTTTAAAATAGCTACACCCAAAGACATATTGGTAGCATAAAGAATTGGCATAGTAATGCTTGCACTTTGCATTAACTCATTTTGCTTAGCATCTAATCCTGTAGTACCTATCACTAAAGGTTTAGGATTGCTTCTTGCGTATAACAACAAATCCTCACAACCTTTCGGGGAAGAAAAATCAATTATTACATCGCATTTGTTAAAAAATTCTTCATAGCTTGATCCTTGATAAAAAAATGCACTTGCTTTAGCATCTTTTTGATCTTGTAAACAATTTTCAATTTGTTTACCCATGCGACCATTGCTCCCATGAATTCCTATACATATCATAAATTTATCCTTTATATTTGCAGTGAGAAATTGTATCACTAAGTTAATTAATACAATATTACATACCATGAGCAAAAGTTTCCAAAAAGTTTCCAAAAAACTTTAAATTTATAACACATTTTTAAAAGGAGTTTTATGAAAAGAAGAACATTTTTGAAAGGTTCAGCTTTGGGTTCCATGGTAGCATTTTTTGCTAGCTCAAATTTAAATGCGAGTTTATTAAAAGATAAAGATTTACTAAATTTTAAAGAAATACCTGCTAGCACAGAAGATAAAGTTATCGTACCAGATGGCTACAAAGCAGATATTTTAATCTCATGGGGCGATCCTCTTTTTAGCAAAGCATCTATTTATGATGAAGAAAAAAATATCGATAAAAAAGCTGTGGAAAATGCTAAATTAACTTTTGGGGACAATAACGATGGTATGAGTTTTTTTCCTCTTTCAAAAGATAGGGCTATACTAGCTATTAATAATGAATATATAAATCCTGAAATTATGTTTAAACATCAAGGTAAAAATCTTAGCTTAGAAGATATTTTATATGAACAAGCAAATTTAGGAGTGAGTATTTTTGAAATAAAAAAAGAAAAAGATCAATGGTCTGTGGTGCTTGATTCTAAATACAACCGCAGAATCGATGCAAATACAAAAATGAGCATTAGTGGTCCAGCAAAACAACAAGTACTTCAAAATGAAAATTTTATACATGGAACTTTAAATAATTGTGCCAATGGAAAAACACCTTGGGGAACATATCTTACTTGCGAAGAAAATATAAATGATTTTTTTGGAAGTTTAGATGAAAAAATTAAATTTTCAAAAGAGCAACTTAGATTTGGATTTAAAGCTCAAAGTCAATATGGGTGGGAAAAATTTGATGAAAGATTTGATTTAAGTAAAAATCCAAACGAGGCAAATAAATTTGGATGGGTTGTAGAAATTGATCCATTTGATCCAAACAGCATACCTATAAAAAGAACAGCTCTTGGAAGATTTAAACACGAAAATGCAGAATTAATTGTAGAAGATGATGGAACCGTTGTAATTTATATGGGAGATGATGAAGCCAATGAATTTATTTATAAATTTATAAGCAAACATAAATATAAAAAAGGTCTAGATACTAGCAAAATTTTAGATGAAGGAACCTTATATGTAGCACAATTTAATGGAAAAATAGGAGATTTTAGAGGGAGTGGAAAATGGATTGAGTTAGAATATGGTAAAAATAACCTTAATAAAGAAAATGGTTTTAACTCTCAAGCAGATGTGTTAATCAATGCTAGAATTGCTGGATCTATTGTAAATGCAACTCCTATGGATAGATGTGAATGGATAGCAAGCCATAAAGAAAGTGGCTCAAAAGAAGTATTTGCTACCTTAACAAACAATAAAAAAAATAATAACCCAAATCCAGCAAACCCAAGAACAAAAAATATTTACGGACAAATAATTAAATGGGAGCATAAAAATTCTCATAAAGATGATGAATTTACTTGGGAAATTTTTGCACTTGCAGGAAACCCTGATAATCAAACAAGTTTAAATAAAGGTTCAAACAACATTACAAGTAATAATAAATTTAATTCCCCCGATGGATTAAGTTTTGATAGAGATGGTCGCCTTTGGATACAAACTGATGGAAACTATTCTAATCAAGAAGAATTTGAAGGCATGGGAAATAATTGTATGTTAGCAGCTAATCCAAAAACAGGGGAAATAAAAAGATTTTTAACAGGACCAATAGCTTGCGAAATAACAGGAATTGCTTTTAGTCAAGATTATAAAACTATGTTTGTTGGAATTCAACATCCAGGAGAGAAATTAAAAGGCAGTCAATTTCCTTATGGCAAAACACCAAGATCAAGTATAATAGCAATAAGTAAAATTGATGGCGGAGTTATTGGAAGTTAATCAATTTACACTAGAAATTCTAGTGTAAATTTTCAATATAAGCTAAAGCGCTAAGCGCTGCAACCGCTCCATCACCTGCTGCACATATTACTTGTTTTGGAGCATCTTTTCTTAAATCACCTGCTGCAAATAACCCTGCTATATTGGTTTGCATTTTAAGATCAACACTAACTTGACCACCTTCTTCCATAGCACATAAAAATTCACCATTGTCTTGTTTTAAGATTTCATTTCTTACATTTAATCCAACAAAGGTAAAGATTCCAGGCACATCAAGCTCTCTTTTAGAACCATCATTAAATGCTATTTTAATTTTATTAACACCCATATTATCACCGCAAACCTCATCAACAACCGCATTTGTGATTAATTCTATTTTGTCATTATTTTTTACTTTTTCAACTGTTGAAGGTGCTGCTCTAAACTCATCTCTTCTGTGGATTAAATACACTTTTGAACAAATATTAGCTAGATACAAAGCTTCTTCTAAAGCAGTATCTCCCCCACCTAAAACAGCCACTTCTTTATTTTTATAAAAAAAGCCATCGCAAGTTGCACAAGTACTCACACCTTTACCAAAAAATTCATCCTCACCTTTAAAACCAGCACGACGCGGAGTAGAGCCTGTACAAACAATAACTGCTTTTGCTTGTTCGTTTTTACCGCCTTCCAATTTTATATTAAAACTTCCATCAGAATTTTTACTAATTTGCTCAACACCTACCATCTCATGTTTTAAACCAAAACGCGTACATTGTTCATTCCAAGGAGCCATAAAAGAAATTCCATCTAAAACTTGAGCAACTCCAGGATAATTTTCTATCTCTGAACTCGAAGTAATCTGCCCACCAGGCATACCTTTTTCAAACATTACAACATTTTTTAATCCACCTCTTGTAGCATATAAACCTGCGCTCAAACCTGCAGGTCCACCACCTATAATAGCTAAATCTAACATGATATTTTCCTTATAGTTTTATTTATAAGTATTATACAAATTTTTCTTTAATTATAAATAATAAAAATTATTAAATAGTAAAAAATATGAAGAAAAGCCACAAAAAGTGGCTTAAGATTATAAAAGTGAGTTTAGTTTATCTGCTAAAGCTTGTTTTGATTGAGCACCAACTAGTTGATCAACCACTTCACCATCTTTAAAGAAAATGATAGTTGGGATAGATCTTACACCAAATTGTGCAGCCAAATCACCTTGCTCATCTGTATTTACTTTACAAATTTTAGCTTTACCATCAAAATCATTTGCAAGCTCATCAATTACCGGTGCAAGCATTCTGCAAGGTCCGCACCATGGAGCCCAAAAATCTACTAAAGCTACACCTTCTTTTGCTTGTGCAAAATTTTCTGTAGTTAAATCAATATATTTTCCCATTTTTTTCTCCTTTGTTTTTTCAAATTCTATTAAAATAGAATAAACATTCCCTTAATAACTAATGTTCTCTAAAAGTTTTATATCATCTTTATATACGCAAAGTAAATCTAGTTGATAATTTTCATCATTTTTATGTTTCATAAAGTAATATTCTATAGTCTTAATAATTTTATTATATTTTTTATTATCCAATCTATATTCTACCTCATAATCACCTTGCGTGCTTTTAACTTCAATAAAATGTAAAATTTTATCTTTTTTAGCAATAATATCAATTTCTCCAAATTTAGAATAAAAATTCCTTTTTAAAATTTCAAATCCTTGTGTTTTTAAAAATTCACACGCTAACTCTTCTCCTTTTTTACCAAAAAGATATTCAAATAATGCCATTACTCTTCTATTCTCATCATAAAAACATCATCTTTTACAAATTCTTGTTCTCTAAGCTTTTGAGTTAAAATTTGTATATTTTTTTCATAAGTTTGATGAGTGATGAAAAATAAAGTGCTATAATCTTGCTTTTCTTTTTTAGGCTTTTGCAAGAAAGTATCGATTGAAATTTGATGTTCACTCATTAATTGTGTGATTTTTGATAAAACTCCTATTTTATCTAATACCTTTAATCTTAAATAATATCTTGTATAAATTTCATCTTTACTTAAAAGTTTATAAGAAGTATCATTTAAATACCCAAAAATAGCACTATTTTTTTCTTTTCTTGCTATATCGATTAAATCAGCTATAACAGCACTTGCAGTTGCCCTGCCACCTGCTCCTGGGCCATAATATAAACTTTCACCCAATACATCTCCATCAATACTAATAGCATTCATTACCCCATCAACTTTTGCTAGTATTTTATCTTTGCTAAGCATGGTAGGATGAACTCTTAATTCTATTTTTTCATCTTTAATCTTAGCAATACCCAAGTGTTTTATGGTATATTCAAATTCTTTTGCAAAATAAATATCCTCATTACTTACTTTGCTAATACCCTCAATCAAAATATCTTCAGGTTTTACTCTTAATCCATAGGCAATATTTGCTAAAATCAAAAGTTTATGCGCTGCATCAAAACCCTCTATATCAAAAGTGGGATTAGCTTCAGCATATCCTAAATCTTGTGCTTTTTTTAACACCTCTTGGAATTTGGTATTATCTTCGGTCATTTTACTTAAAATATAATTGCTTGTGCCATTTAAAATGCCTTTAATAGAAACAATATTATTAGCACTCAAGCCCTCTTTTAAAATTTTAATAATAGGAATTCCACCCGCCACACTCGCCTCATAACCAAAAGCTGTATCTTGTGCTAATTTTTCAAGCTCATAACGATGATAAGCAAGCAAAGCTTTATTAGCAGTTACCACTGCTTTTTTTCTTTTTAAAATTTTTGAAATTATCTCAAAGGGTAAATCAATACCACCCATTAACTCCACAAATACATCAATATCTTCACGCTCTAAAACCTCATCAATATCATTTACCACAGGAATTAATGCATTTGGTTTTGGATTTCTTGCCAAAGCAATTACTGGAATAATTTCTTCATCACATCTTGCTTTAATTAAATCTTGATTTTTTAGCAAAGTCTCTACAACAGCACTTCCTACCGTACCATATCCCAAAATTGCGATTTTCATTTTATTCTCTTAAATATTTTTTTATATTTCTTGCTGCTTGACGAATGCGGTTTTCATTTTCTATTAAAGCTATTCTAACATACTCATTACCCGCTTCACCAAAACCAACTCCAGGACTTACCGCTACATTTGCTTTTTGCAAAAGCTGTTTAGAAAATTCCATACTTCCAAGGTGAGCTTTACTTTGAGGGAGTTTTGCCCAAACAAACATACTTGCATTAGGTTTTTTCAGCTCCCATCCTGCCTGAAAAAATGAATCAAGCAAGACTTCTAATCTTTTTGCATAAGTTGCCTTAATCTCTTCAACACAAGTTTGATCTCCATCTAAAGCTATAGTAGCAGCAACTTGTATAGGAGTATACATACCATAATCAAACCAAGACTTGATTTTTTTCAAAGCCGCAATTAAGCGTTTATTACCCACTACAAAACCTACACGCCAACCTGCCATATTGTAAGACTTTGAAAGTGTATAAGTTTCTACCGCTACATCTTTAGCACCTTCAACTTCAAAAATAGAAGGGGTTTTATAAGAACCAAAAGTCAAATCTGCATAAGCAATATCAGAAATAATATAAAATCTTTCTTTTTTTGCCATTGCAACTAATCTCTCATAAAAACTTCTTTCCACAGTGACTGTTGTAGGATTGTGCGGAAAATTTACTACTACATATTTTGGACGTGGAATACTTTCATGTAGTGTTTTTTGTAAATTTTCAAAAAAAGTATTTTCATTTAATTCATAATTTTCATTAAAATCAAAATTCATAGTTGCTACATTACCACCTGCTATGATAAAAGCTTGAGTATGTATAGGATAAGCAGGTGTAGGTACAATAGCTACATCTCCTGGGTTAATAACGGCTCTTGCTAAATTTACAAAGCCTTCTTTAGAGCCCATCGTTGCAACTACTTCACTTTCAGGATCTAAATCAACATCGTATTTTCTTTTATACCAATTACAAATTGCAAGTCTTAGTTTATAAATTCCACTCGAAGCAGAATAACCAGAAGTTTTTTCTTTATTTGCACTTTCGCAAAGTTTATCTATAATGTGTTGAGGAGTTTTACCATCAGGATTTCCCATAGAAAAATCTATTATATCCTCCCCTGCTCTTCTTGCTGCCATTTTAATCGCATTAACTTCAGCAAAAACATAATTTGGAAGTCTTTCTATGGTATTAAAATGAATTTCTTCAAACATTTTCCATCCTTTTTAGCGTCTTAAGTAAATCTTTAAACCCCTTTTTATGTTATCAAGGCTAAACATATCGCCAATGATAGCATATTTTGCACCCAATGGGATATTTATATTAATTTCATTTTGTTTGTGTGTGTTTTCTATACCTTGAATAAAATTTAAATTTTTATCTAAAAATTGAATTTTACAAAACCAAGAATCAAGATTGTGCGCACTAAGCTCTATGCTTTTTGCTCCTTGTAAATCAACAATATATTCCCTTAAAGGCTTATTTAATTGAGTGATGGTATTTAGTGGAATTTGAGTATTAACTTTAGGTTTTGCTTTTGAAAAATCTAGCTCATACTCATAATTTAATTCTGAAATTTTAGAAATATCTTTAATAAAAACAGAGCTTGATAACAAGGCTTTATAGAAAACTCCTGGATCAAGCATATATTGAGAATCTACAGCTAACTTATAGGTAATATAATTTTCCCTTAAAGTTAATTCAGTTGGTATAAAATACACATAGCCTAATTCGTTTAAAGTATCATTAATAGTTTTAAAAAATAAAACAGAATCAGCTTGAGCTTTAAAACTAAAAGTTAGAGTTTTTGGCTCATTTAATATAAAATTTGCCAAAGAATTAGTTTTTAAAATTTGAGAAATAGTGTAAATATCTACATTTCCGCGTTCATCTTTATAATCATTCCTTGCAAACAAAAGCTCTAATTTCGCATCTTTAGAATTATCATTAACAATATGTTTTGCAACTTCTAAAGCACTTAGTGCAAAAGCGTTAAGAGTAAAAAAAATGGAAAATATTAAAATTCTTACCATAATTTTCCTCTATTTTCTTTGATAAATTCAGCTTTTGTAATTTGTTTGATTTTACCATCTTTAATCATTAAAAATTTAGACACACCGTTTTTAAACTCTAAAGTATTATTATTTTCATCGTTTAAGCTAAAAGCAGCGTGGCCTGTGGTAATTAACATATCTTTATCCAAAGGTAAAACATAATCATTTTTAATAGTTAAAGAGCTCTTTCTAAAAGTTTTTAAATCCACCATACCAAGCCAAAGCTCTGCACTTGGTTTTATAATGCTTTCATTGAGTAAAATGATATTTTCTTCAGGCATATTTGAGCTAGCATTATCTTCTAATGTTTTTTCTGTATTATTGTTCTCGCTTATTGGTTCTAAAATAGTCGCGTTTGTTTCATTATTTTCCATAGCATCATCAGCAAAAAAATTAAGAACTGGTGTTTCATTTTCATCAACTTTTTCTTCTAAAACAACCTGCTCTTGATTTAATACATTGGTAGTATTTTCATCTAAAGTAGAACTTTGAAAAAATCTTGAAACACCCCAGGCCAAAGCTACTATCAAAAGTACTACTACTATAATCACAATATACCATACACTTGAGCTTTCTTTGGTATATGAGTTCATTCTAGGTGAAATATGCACATGATTTTTTTTCTCAATACCATTTTCTTCTAAATAGGCATGATATTCTTCTAAAAAATTAGAAAAGTCAAGCTCATACTCTCTTTGTAAAATTTTAATAAAGCCATTTACATTAAAGCGGGATAAAGACTTAAAATCTTTCTTAATGATATATTCAAGACAAGCTATTTCTATTTGTGTTCTTTTTTGAACTTCTAACAAATTTAAATCTTCTAATTTTTTCCAACTATCCATTTTTCATCCTATCGCAAAGTATTGCAAATGCTGCACTAACATTTAAACTATCAAAATCATTGTGCATTTTTATACCTACGCACTCATCGCATTTTTTAAGCACCTTTGGCGCTATACCAAAACCTTCACTTCCCATAATCAAAACTTTTTTATCTTTAGCCTTGATAGTATGTATATCACTACCTCCGCTTGCACTAGCATAGATATAAAAACCTTTTTGTTTTAACTCATTTATCATGCTTAAAATATCATCATTTAAGACTATTTTCATATCTAAAGCTGCTCCACTACTTGCACGAATAACTCCATCCATAGCCACGCTTTTAGCTACCAAAATAACCCCATCAGCACCTAAAGCATAAGCACTACGCACGATAGCACCTATATTTCCAACATCGCTAATATTATATAAAATAACTATAAAATCTTTTTCTTTTAAACTCTCAAAAGAGCTAAATTCAAATTCATCAATTTCCATTAAAAAACCTTGATGATTTCCACCTCTTGCCAAGCTTTGTGCGGCTTTAAAATCGAGTTTTTTAATTTTTTTTGATGCCCTTGTTATTTTTGAAAAATCAGCTTTTTCACATTCTTTCGCTAAATAAATTTCTTTAATTTTTTCTTCATGCTTTTCTAAGATATAAAAAAACACTTGCTTACCATAAACTATCATTTTTAAATAATAACCAAATTCAACTTAAAAGCAGTTTTTGATAATTTTCTTTTGGAGATTTTGCATTGATTTTCGAAAGAAGTTTTGCCTTTGCCTTTAAAGATAAATCAAGCTCATAAACATCTTGCTCACACAAGGTATTTTGATGAAATTGCTTTTCTTTAGCATTTACCACTGCACACCATTCACCGCGTAAATCCATTGTTTTTAATTTTTCCAAAACCTCTAAAGCTTCTGCTCTAAATTTAGTTTCAAATTTCTTTGTTGCTTCTTTTATGATAAAAATTTCTCTTAAAGGATCAATTTTACTAATTTCTTCTACTAAATTAAGTATTCTAGTGGGTGCTTCATAAACTATACTAGGATAAGGATTAAGTATTAAATTTTCAATATCTTTTTGTCTTTGAGGATTTTTATTGGCCAAAAAACCCATAAAAATAAATTCTTTTTTACAAAATGCACTTGAAACCAATGCAAGCAAAGCAGCATTTGATCCTGTTAAGACTTCATAGTCAATATTGTTTTTAATAGCATATTCGATTAAAAATTGCCCCGGATCGCTAATACCTGGCATACCTGCATCACTTAAATATGCAATATCTTGTTTAAAAAAATCCTCATCTATTTTTGCTAAAAAATCTTTTTCATTATGAGTATGTAAAGCTATATATTTATCAGGCTTTATTTCTAAATTAAATTTTTCATTAAGAAGATGAATTAAAGATTTGCAAACTCTTGTATCTTCACATAAAAAGAGCTTGCATTTTTGTAAAATTTCTAAAGAATGAAAAGAAATATCGTTTAAATTTCCTATGGGCGTAGGAATAAAATATAACATTATTGCATTGCGTATTTTTTCTTAAATTTCTCTACACGACCCGCAGCATCTACGATTTTTTCACTACCTGTAAAGAATGGGTGGCAGCTTGAACAAATATCAACTTTAATTTCTGATTTATTTGACTTAGTAGTAAAAGAATTTCCACAAGCACAACTAACTTTACACTCTACATATTCTGGGTGAATTTCTTTCTTCATTGTTTATCCTTTTTCAAAACATTAAGGCGTAATTATATAGATTTTTATATAAAAAATAGCTAAATTTAAGCATGCTTTTAAATTATAAATTTTGAAGCAACCCCTATAAGTGCTGTTTGTGCTTTAAGTATATAGTTGGCTTGTAATTTTGCTCTTTTTATATTTATTTCTCTTTCTTTTTGCGAAAATCCGCCTTCAGCCCCAACCAAAAATACATATCTATCGGGATCAAAATTCATCAAATCTTTACCTTCAAAATCTATCAAAACAATATTTTCATAAGCTTGCTGAAATTTTTTAAAGTCATCAAAACTTTCAAGTTCCATTAAAGAAGCACGACCGCATTGCTGGGATGATTCTATAAGAATTTTTTCCATTCTTTTAAAATCTAATTTAAAATTTTTTTGCGAGTATTCCATATACACAAAAGAAAGTTTTGCTACTCCAAGTTCATTTAAAAAAGGTAAAGTTTTTTCTATAACCTTTGGATCAATCACCGCCAAAGCTAAATGTATATATGTTTTTAATTCTTGTTTTTCTTCTTTTTTGTCAAGTAAATTTAATACGCAAGAGCGTCTAGAAAGCTCTATGCATTCATAAGTGTAAGTATAAAAATCTTTCAAATTCTTTAATATAATTTTATCACTCACTTTAATTCTTCGAGCCTTTAAGTGCAAAAAGGCTTCATTTTCTAGCTCTAAACTTGCAGTACCACTTTGTGGGTGATATAAAAATTGCATTAAAAATAAAACCTCTTAAGTAAATAAGGTACAAAAAGTAAGAATATACCTAAACACAAAATAAAAAAACTTAAAAATCTAAATTTAGCATAGCGTTTAAACAATCTTGCTTTTTTAAATAAAACAAATTGATAAATAGCCAAAGCAAAAATCAAAATCCAACAAAACCACATAGAAAGCACATAGAAATTAAATTCAAAATGCTTTAAAGCCCATAACAAACTTCCAGTAAAAAGTGTAATTGCTAAAAACAAATAATAAATTGGCAAAAATAGACGAATTCTTTTTATAAAGATAAATTCTTGTGAGAAGTTACTTTGAGTCAAATACAAATAAAACAACATTAAAAAACCATTTGTATATAAACTATACACATGCAATGCTAAAAAAAATTCATAACTTTGATCCATTATTGTCCTTGTGTATTATTTTCATCTTGTATATCATCATCAACAGGTATAGGAAGTGTTTCATCATCTATAATGACATTAGAATCACTTTGTTCAATCTGAACTTGCTCGGTTTGTATTTCTTTTTTTATATTTTTATTCTCTTGATTTGAACAAGCCATAAAAAGCAATATTGGCACAATCAATAAAATCTTTTTCATTACACCTCCTTTTGATTGATAAAAACAAAATTTACATCTTGAAGTTTTTCAAAAAAATCTTTGTCTTTCCATTCATCTCTTATAGCTTGTGAAAAGTCAATATCTGCCAAATCAATCTTTGGTAAAAATTCACTATAAGCATCTTCTCTAAAACCTTGTGCATAACCTGTTCTTGTTTCATGCACAATAATGCTTTTTAAACTAACACCTTGCTCACCATTGACCATCTTAGTCTTTAAAAGCAAAGTATCAATCAGTACAAAAAATATGCGTACAAAATTTTCCGCACTTACATTCACAGGTAAACTCACCCATCTTTGCGAGTGCTTTTTCATATCTTCTAAATAAGCTTTATCATCATCTTTAAAAAGCGTAATAGCATGATCAAAACTATCAATAATTTGTTTTATCTCATCTTTTAACAAACCAAAATCATACACCATTCCAGCATTATCAAGGTATTTACTCTCAAGTAAAATTTCTACCTTATAAGAGTGGCCATGTATGCTTGTTTTACATCGCTTGGAGCTACAAAATCTAACAATATGAGCATTTTCAAATTCAAATATTTTTCTAATAATCATACGCCTTCTTTATCTCCCCAAATTCTAATATGCAATCTATCGGAGTAATTATATCCATTTTTTATACAAAATTCAGCAACACTTAAGGCGTTTTTGGAAATTTCTTCTTCATTTGACCCCATAGGCATACAAAAAACATCATTTTTACAAACTTGTAAAATTTCATTGATTTCTTTTAAGGCTTTATTTTCTTGTAAAAAATCCTTATCCAAAACAAATTTATAAAAACTTTCCTTAGCATAATTTTTAAAAGCTTTCAAAGCTTTTTCATTAATTCTTTTTTCTTTTTTTACACCACTATTGCTAAGCTTTACTCCTAAAGCAAAATAACATTTTTTATACAAAGGATATTTTTCAAAATCAATTTCAATACTTGCATTTGTTTCAAAATGCACCATAAAATCATTTTCTAAAAGTAAATTAATAAAACACAAAAAATCTTTATTTTGATAATTTAACAAAGGCTCACCACCCGTAATTACAACTATAACTTTGCGTGAATTTGCTAGCTTCAAAACCTCATCAAAAAGCTTTGTTGAAGTATATGTTTTATAACAAGTTTTAAATTCTTTAGTAAAAACAGCTCTTATAGTATCACAGCCCAAAAGTATTTTAGAATCTTTTTCTTTTTTTACTCCAAAGCCTGCGCAGTTAAAATTACACCCGGCAAATCTTACAAATATAGCCAAATTTCCACTATATTTTCCCTCACCTTGCAAGCTTAAAAAAGTTTCAACAACTTCCATTATCCACCTGTTTGATAAAAGGCTCTTGTAGAACTTTGATTGGCATCATTTTCTGCCCATCTATTTTTTTCTGATTTATTTTTTATCACGGTTTTTAAAACTTCACAAGCACTTGCTATGTCTTTATTGCGTATAGCTTTTTTAATACTTAAAGCCTCATCATAATATAAACAAGGTATTAAAAGCCCTTCGGCTGAAAGCCTTATACGGTTACAACTATCACAAAAATCATGGCTATGTGGATCAATAATGCCAAACTCATACCCATCTTCAAGTTCATAAATAGTCGCAGGTGCATTTGGACTTTTTTGTCCTTGTTTAAAAGAATACTTTTGAGCAATGATATTTAAAATTTCTGTTGATTTTAAGCCTTTTAAATCTCCATAAGCATGATAATTTTCCATAAATTCTATAAAGCGAATTTGGCTTTTGCGTGCTTTGGCAAATTCTAAAAGATCGATAAATTCACTATCATTAATCCCTTTAAGAGCTACGGTGTTAAATTTAATATTAAAACCTAATTCTAAAGCCTCATTAATACCATTTAACACATCTTTGAGTATGTTTTTTTGAGCTAATTTAAAGGCCACTTCTTCTTTTAAAGTATCCAAAGAGATGTTAATTCTTTTTAAGCCCGCTTGTTTTAAATCCTTTGCTTGTTGTTTTAATAAAGAAGCATTAGTAGTAAGCGCTAGATCTATATCTTGCTTATACTCACTAATCATAGCAATAAATTTATGCAAATCTTTTCTTACTAAAGGCTCACCGCCTGTAATACGAATTTTCTTAACTCCTTCATCAATACAAACTTTAACAAACATAAAAAGCTCTTCAAATGATAAAAGATTTTCCTTAGCACTCCATTCAAATGGAGTTTTTGGCATACAATAAAGGCAACGAAAATTACATCTTTGTGTTACTGAAATTCTTAAATAATCGATCACTCTTCCATAGCTATCTACTAACATCAAAGGCCTTTATAATAATTTATTAAATTTTAAAATAAGCTCAACCCTGCCCATACCTATACGCAAATCTTTTGCAATTTGCTCTATGGATTTTTTTTGATTAAAAAGTTCTATGACTTTTTGCTCTTCATTATCATAGCTTGGGCTTAATTTTGTAATACTTTGGGTTTTTTGTTCTAAATTTAATAAACGATTTTTTTGCTCACTTTGAAATTCTTCAATTACTTCCTCTACTTCTTTTAAAGCACTTAAAATAGGAATAATATTTTGATTGATTTTTTGTTCTAGCACCTGCAAAAGTTCTTCTTTTAATTCTTCTCTTATGGCTTCAGTGTCTATTTCTTCTTTTTCTTGCTCTTGCTCATCTAAACTTTCTTTTTTTAAATAATGATATTGTTTATTTAAATCTTCTATCATTTTACCAAGCTCATTAATCTTAACAATACTTTCTTTTTCTTTAATCATCATATAAGCAAACATAGCAAAAATTAATAAAGCTACAACTAGCCACAATAATAAATCACTATCCATTTTCTTGCTCCTTTAAAATTTTAATCATTGCTCTTTGCATATTTGCTACAAAATTATCATACACGAGCTCATCTTCTGCTTTTATTTGTGTGATTTTTGCTTCATTCTCATTTAATGCTTTAAAAAAAATACTAATTTTTTGACCATTTAAATTAAATCTAGCATAATAATCTTCATCTTGCATTAAACACCTATCTTTAAATTGAATATGTGTAAAATTTACCCCAATCACAAAAGATTTATATTTTAAATTAACAAATAATTTTGTTTTATTAATATCATTTTTTATCAAATACAATTCTTGCTTTAAATCCATAAGCAAATCAAAAATCAACTGCTCGCCATCGCTAAATTCTACCCTTGAAGCAAGCTTTTTCCATTTGCTTAAATTGACATAATTATTACTTGAAACATATTCTTGCAAAAACTCTTCATATCTTTCTGTGCTCTCTTCAAATTCTAATTCCAAAGAACTTTTAAAAAATTTCATCTCCATAAAAGATCAACCCATATAAAAATAAAAAACACTATACTTAAATACCCATTTAAAGTAAAAAATGCTTTGTCAATTTTTGCAAAATTCTTTCTAACAATGCGGTGCTCAAAAAATAAAATAACAGCACTAACAATCACACCTAAAAATGCAATATTTCCTGTTGGAGCTACCCAAACAAATAAAAACCAAAAAAGCACTGCTAAAATATGACAAAATGCTGAGATGAACAAGGTTGCTTCAAGCCCAAATTTAGCAGGTATAGAGTGCAAGCCTGTCTTTTTATCATACTCCATATCTTGCAAAGCATAAAGTAAATCAAAACCAGCTGTCCAAAAAGTAACACCCAAACACAAAATAACACTATAAATTTCAATACTTGCCAAAACCACAATACTGCCTGCAATAGGAGCAAGTCCTAAGCAAAATCCTAATACTAAATGCGCTAGGGATGAAAATCTTTTAAAGGCTGAATAAATAGCTAAAATAAACAATACCGGCAAAGAAAGAGCAAAGGCTAGTTTGTTGATAAAATAACTTGCCAAAACAAAAATAATAGCATTTAAAATAATAAAAAGTAAAATGCTAGTTTTACCTATACGACCATCGATATTAGGTCTATTTGCACATCTTGGATTGTTTCTATCAATGTCCTCATCCATCAAACGATTGATTGCCATTGCAAAATTTCTTGCACTTACCGCGCAAATAACACCCAAAAACAAAGCTTTAAAACCAAACCAAGTGCTATCATTTAAAATAACAGAAGCTACAATCATCGAAACAAACAAAAATGGTAAAGCAAAAATAGAATGCTTAAAAACAATCAAGTCCAAAATATCTTTTAATTTTTCTTTTAATAAAGGCATTTTTTCTCTTTATAATATATTTTTGTTATGATTTTACTAAAATAATTTTAAATTTAGGATATTTTTACGATGTTTTTTGAATTTGCACTCATTGGAACTACTGCAAGTGGCAAAACAGAACTTGCTAACAAACTAGCTTATGAATTTAATGCAAGTATTTTAAGCCTTGATAGTCTTTGCGTGTATAAACAAATCAACATCGCTTCAGCCAAAACAGAGCAAAAAACCTTAGATGAGCTTGATTATTTTGGCATAAATTTATTAAATGTCAATGAGCATTTTAACATCGCTTTGTTTTTTGAAGAATACAAAAAAGCAAAAGCCTTTGCTCAAAAAAACAATCAAATGCTTATCATCACAGGTGGAACTAGTTTTTATTTAAAAGCTTTAATGGATGGCTTGAGTGAAAATTTCAAAGAAAGTCAAAGCACGCTAGGTAATGATGAAATTTATCATTTAATGATAAAAATTGATCCACATGCCAAAATAGAAAAAAACGACACCTATCGCTTAAAAAAATGGCTTGGAATTTATGAGCAAACTAATAAAATCCCAAGCGAAGTTTTAAAAGAAACAAAACAAGAAGCTTTAATTAAAAAACTTGATATTTTTGAAATTTCTTGGCAAAAAGATCTTTTGGAAAAACGCATTATTAAACGCACTAAAAATATGCTTGATGAGGGTTTAATAGATGAAGCTAAAATGCTATATAGTAACTATGATCATCATTTAAAAGCACTAAATTCCATAGGCTTAAAAGAATGTAAAGATTTTTTAGATAAAAAAATAAATTTAAACGAGCTTGAAGAACTCATCATCATTCACACAAGACAACTTGCCAAAAGACAAAGAACTTTTAATAAAAAATTCAACAAAGAAATTTTAGATTTTCAAAACGCTTATGAAAATTTAAAAGCTTATATTTTAAAAAAACATCAAGGCTGAGTGTTTAAGACATTTAATTTATCTTTACATAAATTTTGCCAATTGCTTGTTGTGTTAATATCTATACAATTTTGCAAACTTTGCTTTTGATTTTGCATATCTTTTAAATCTTCATAAATATTACTTTGCATATAAAAAGCTCTTGCGCGCTCATCATCTTTTAAAGGATTAGCAAGCAAATCTTTAAACAAAGTTAAGGCTTGTTGAGCTTGATTGTTTTGTTTTAAAGCTTTGATATAGATAAATTCTAAATCCGGACTAAAAAGATTTACTCCTTTTAAATTTTGATAATCAATAGCCTTTGGAGCATAAGTTAAAATACTTGTTAGAAAATTATTTTTTTCACAATAACGCAAAAACTCATAATATAATTCCACCATACGATAATTCATAGGAAATTGCTCTAGTTTTTGCAAAGTTCTTATCATAGCATTATAATCTTGCAATTTAAGTTCAGCAAAAAATTTAATATAATTTGCTTCAAATTTTTCATCATCGCTAATAATAGTTCTTGTATTTAAAATATCATTAATTGTTTTTACAACAAAACGATAACGCTTATCTTTAAGCGCTAAATCTGCACTTTGGAGTTTATAAAAAATAATATCATCATTTTCATTTTCAACTATATATTTTTTAGCTTCTTCTATACGAGTAGTACGCTTAAAGCATTCAAGCATTTGTTTTTTATTTTGTATTTTATTTCCCACATCATAGACCTTAAAATCATCATATATTTTAACAGCAGCTAAGCACTCATCATTTTTTAAATTTTGTTCTAAAACTAAAATAGCAGCTTGTTCTAAAAGATTTTTGATTTCTTTGTTGGAATATTTTTCTATGTCTTTTTGATAACTTACAACTTTTTCATAATTTTTTTCTTGAAAATATAATCTCACATTATCAAATAAAGCCATACTAGAAATTTCTCCAGCATACTTTTGCATGATCTCTTCATATCTTTGATGTAAAAAACTTGCATTATTATCTTTTAAATATAAGAAATTTTTATCTTGAGCTTCTTTTATTAAACTCACATATTCACCCAAAGGAAAATCTTCTGTGTAAAGATCTAAATACTTTTGAGCTTTAGTATGTTCATTTGCATTTAACAAAGCCAAAGAAAGATCTTTTAATACTCTTTCATATTCCTTATCGACTTTAGTCAAATGCGTAAAAATATACTCATAAATTTTAGAACTTAAATCATAAATTCTATGATTACTAAAAGCCTTAGCTAAGGATAAAGAATTTTCTAAATCACTCATAAAAAATTCAGGATTTGACTCTAAAATTTTACTTGCTAACTCCTTGGCTTCTTTTGTATTTTGCGCTTCTAAATAATTTTTAGACAAAAATAAAGCAGCTCTACTAGCTAAATCTGCATTCGGAGTAGAATAATATACATCTTGATAAATATTATTTGCTATATTTTTTTTACCCAAATGATATAAATAATCTGCATAATCAAGTAAAGCTATTATAGTATATTTATCGTCTTTATGCTCAGTACTTAAAGTATCAATAATATAATCAACATTAGACCTTTGAGATAAGCCCATATAAACTCTCATCATGATATACATTACTTCCGTATAATCTTTATCATTAATATAAGTTCTCACCCATCTTTTAGCATCATCTAGCATTTGCTCTAAAATTTGTTGATCTTTATCAAGCTCATAGGTATAAAGCTTATTTTGCGCTCTTAATTTATAAAGCTCAAATTCATTCATAAATACACTACCTTGATAACGCTTAATAGCATTAACAGCATCTCGTAAAACTTGATCGTATTTTTTGGCTTCATATTCTTGTTTGATATTAAAATATGCATTAAAATCTGCACTTTTTGAAGTTTCCATAGGATTAGAATTTAAATCCAATGCTCCAATATAAGGCATTAATGCATCATCAAAATAAATATCAAAATCAAGTCCATCGCTAGGTTTATAATACCTTAAATCCTTAGTAAAAATAAACACAAAATGTTTAGAAGTATCTCCATTTTGACTTTGAATTTCTTTAGCATTAAAAATATCTTGAGAATAATTAAACATTTTAGCTAAAATTTTAGGATATATTTTAATTGTCAAAAAAGTTTGGTGTTTTTCAAAATAAATTGTAAAATCATCAAATTCTTTATTTTGAAATTGCATATTACTAACGCCCAAAACATTACACTCAAAATGAGTTTTTTCAAATTCAAAAATACTCTTGCAAGTAAAATCTTTATTATCTTTTAAATGCAAAAGTGTAAAGGGACGATTTTGTTCTTCCCCTTTATTAACAATAACTTCAAAAGAAAATATATAATTTATGCTTAATAATAATAAAAATAAAATCCTTATCATGAGCGTGATTATAGCAATATTATTTCACAAAAGCAAAAACGCACATGATAAGCTTCCAATAAAACATAAACTTAAAATAATCTTTTGCCTAATATCTAAATTTATACTCTTTATAGATTGATTTTTTTTAAAAAAGATATAAATTAAAATTTTCAAATAAGCATAAAGCATGATCATAGAACTTAAAGCTATAGCAAATATAAGTACATAATAGCCTGAATTTAAAATAGAAGCTAAAATTAAAATTTTACCCCAAAAAATCCCAAAAGGTGGAATTCCTGCTATACATAAAATAAACATAGCTAATATTATAGATAATACGGGTCTTTGATCAAATAAGCCAGAAAAACTTTCAAATGAGCTTTTTTGAAATAAACTTAAGATTAAAAAAATTCCATAGTTTGCAAAAGCAAAAGAAACCCAATAAACGAACAAGGCAAAAATTGAAAGCAGGTAAGAAGTTCCATCTCCTTGAGAACTCACACTCATACTAGAAACAATAACAGCCAATATAAAAGAAGAATGAGTAATAGAGCTATATGCAAGCATTTTTTTTGCATCTTTTTGAATTAAAGCCACTATGCTTACAGCAAGCATAGAAAAAATTGCTAACGATGCGACTATGTATTCAAATTTTACTCCACCGCCTAAAGCAGAAAAAATTCTTAAAACTACTATTATCATAGCAATTTTTGGAACAATAGATATGAAAGCTATAAAATTTGTATGAACTCCACAATATACATCTTTTAGCCAAAAATGAAAAGGAGCGATAGAAAGTTTTACTCCAACAATAACCAAAAACATTACTCCAGCACATAATAATATAGGATCTGAAATATATTCAGAATGCAATAAATTATCCAAATCTAAAGACTTTGTTTTTAAATACACAAAAGCACAAGCAAAAACAAAAAATCCAGCCCCTACTGCAGCTAAGGCAAAATATTTTATGCTAGAACTAATAGCATTATGAGTTCCTCTTAATGCTATTAATGTATAAAGAGCTAAAGAAGATCCTTCTAAAGCTAGGAAAATCACAATCAAATTAGTACTTGAAACCATTAATATTAAGGAAGCAACCATAAACAAAAATAAAGAAAAAAATTCTGCTCTTTGCTCATCTTTGTCTATAAGCAAATAAAGCATAGAAAAAAACAAAATAATTATTTGTGCAAAAATTGCATAATTATCGCTTACAAATAAACCAAAAAAAGCATGAGAATTATCTAAAACAAAACCATTATAAAGCAATAAAAAACACAAAGTACTAAGCAAAGCTATAACACTTGCTCCTATATAAAAATTTCTAGAAAGTTTTTTAAATGCACTCAATAAAAGTAATGCAATAGCCCAAAAAAGCAATGACAACACAGGAAATAATAATACAAAATTTAATTTTTCTAAACTAAAACCACTCATTAAAAACCTCTTATACTATCTATGATTTTTTGATTTTCTATGGCGATATTTCTTGTTTGCATAACTTCAAGAATACTATTTACATTAGAAGCAATTTGATCTAGCATAGCACTTGGAGCTACCCCTAAATAAATCACTAATGCACTTAAAATACTTAAAACAAAAATTTCACCTTTTTTAAGCGTAAATTTACTGCACACTTCTTCTTCGCAAGTAGTAAAAAACATATTTCTATAAATATTTAGCATATAAATAGCTCCTAAAACGATTACACCGCCCGCAAATAATGCATACCATAAATTTACACTTGCCACACCTTGCAAGATCAAAAACTCACCTACAAAGGAAATAGTCAAAGGCAATGAAATAGATGAAAACAACAATACTGCAAAGAAAAAGCTAAATAATGGGGCTGTTTTAGCTAAATTTTTATAAAAGTCTAAATCAAAAGTATGATATCTTTTGTAAAGCATATAAGCGGCTAAAAATAAGCCACCTGTTACTATACCATGTGCAAACATATAAAATACAGAACCACTAACCCCATTATAAGTAAAAGTTACGATACCTAAAATTACCACGCCCAAATGCGAAATTGAGCTATAAGCAATTAATTCTTTTAAATCCTTGGCTTTAAAAGCAATTAAGGCTGCATATAAAATTCCAACTATACATAAAATAGCAAGTAAAGAATAATAATGATTCAAAGTATCAGGCGCTAAAGGCAAAATAAATCTTAAAAATCCAAAAGGTGCCATTTTAAAGCTTACAAGCATTACAGATACTAAAGTCGGACTTTTGGTATAAACCTTTGGAGCCCAAGTATGAAAAGGAAATAAAGGACTTTTAATCGCAAAAGCAATAAAAAATCCTACAAATATTAGATTTTGTGCATTCTCAGGTATAAAAAATTCACTCTTATACCAAGCTAACAAATCAAAACTCCAATATCCAAAACTTTGATAATACAAAAATCCCACATAAATAATAGCTAAAAGCATAAGCATAGAACCGCAAAATGCATAAATGAAAAATTTAATCCCTGCCTTATAATTATCTGAATATCTACCTATTAAATAAATAAGCGGTATAAGAGAAAACTCCCAAAATACATAAAACAATAAAGCATCTAATGAAGCAAAAAGTCCTACAATGCAAAATTGTAATAAAAATATACTTATTACAACACTTTTATCTTGAATATCCAAACATATAAAAGATAAAAAAATCATAATAGAACAAAGTAATATTAAATAAAGCGCTATAGCATCTACACCTATGTGAAAATTAACTATCAAAGAATTTAAACTAAATTCATAAGCCATGCCACCATCGTAGTTAAATAACAAAAAAACATTAAAAACTAAAATCAAAAAACTAACTAAAATAGCAAAGGACTTGCTATCTTCTTTTTGTAAAAATAAAGCTATAAAAGCCGCAAAAAATGGAAATAACATTAATAAACCGAGCATATTACACCGCCAAAGCTAAACAAAATAAACACACAAAAGCCAAAACTACAATTCTTAAAGCCAAAGAATAATCCTTACCTATACTAAGAACCCTAGCAAATGTTTTAAGGAAAAATGCAATACTATCTACCAAAGCATCTAAAATTTCTTTATCAGCTTTTCTTAAAAATTCACAAAATAAAGCATACTTACTAACAATAAATTGATGATAAAATTTTGGTATGTAGTATTCATTAAACAAAAGTTTGTAAATACTTGTTTTAGAAAGTGATGGTTTAAACCAATTTTTCCAATAAGCTATGATAGCTAAAAGCACTCCAAGTACCGCAGAAACACTTGCAAGTATCATAACTAAAGAATTTTGACCATCAATAAAAGCTAAATTTTTACTTACAAAATCCATAAAGCTATGCTCAAAAAATCCTGCTATAATAGCAAGTAAAGCCAAAGGACTCATCGCAAGCAAAGCTATTTTACTAGCTTCATGGGGATGTTCTTCATGTCTTTTTGGAGTAAAAAATACAAGCATTAAAAGTCTAAAGCTATAAAAAGCTGTCATAAAAGCTGCTATTAAAAGTACTAAAAAAATTCCATGATGATGGCTTATAAAAGAAAATCCTAAAATTAAATCTTTAGAGAAAAATCCTGCAAAAGGATAAATTCCTGCTAAAGCTAAAGAACCTATAAGCATTAAAATAGCACTAAAACGCATACTTTTATAAAGTCTACCCATTTTACTAATGTCAAGCTTATCATTCATAGCATGCATAACATTACCTGCACCTAAGAATAATAAAGATTTAAAAAATGCATGAGTTGTAAGATGAAATAAAGCTATTGCATAAGCTCCAAGACCTGCTGCTACAAACATATACCCAAGTTGAGAAAGCGTCGAATATGCAATAATTCTTTTTAAATCTTTAGCTATCATAGCCATAGAAGCAGCAAAAAGCGCTACAAAAGCTCCAAGTATAGCGATAAAATACCCTACTTCAGGAACTTGTAAATAAAGCTCCCCTGCGCGAATTACCAAATAAACTCCCGCAGTAACCATAGTAGCAGCATGGATTAGAGCTGAAACTGGCGTAGGTCCTGCCATAGCATCAGCAAGCCAAGTATGGAAAGGAAATTGTGCTGATTTACCCATAGCACCTACAAAAAGTAAAAGCGCTATTAAAATCAAAATTACATCATTTTCATGCCCTAAAGATAAAAGGGTAAAAAATTCATCATATTTTAAAGAGTTAAATTCTATATAAATTAAGAAAATTCCTAAAAGCAAAGCCAAATCTGCGATTCTATTCATGATAAATGCTTCATTAGCAGCAAAAGTGTATTTTTCATTATGATACCAAAAACCTATCAAAAGCCATGAGCAAAGTCCAACACCTTCCCAACCTATGAAAAGTCCTAAGAAATTATCACTCATAATCAAAAACATCATAGAAAAAACAAAAAGTCCCAAATAGCTAAAATAGCGATTAAACCCTTCATCATGCTCCATATAAAATATACTATATAAATGCACAAAAGTCGCTACTATACTTACCACATTCATCATAATCAAAGTAATAGAGTCTATTTTAAAACCAAAACTAACATCTACTAAAGATATCCAAGTACCAAGTTCAAAATTAAAATGTACTCCATTATTTAATAAAACAATTGAAGCAAGAGCTGAAAAAGCTATAAATAAAGAAGCTAAATAACCTAAAATAATTTTCTTAGCACTAAAAGCAAAAATACCTAAAATAACAGCTGAAGCCAAAGGAGAAAAAAGTGCAATTAAAGCTAAATTTTGCATTTTATCTCTCCTTTTTCAGCTAAAGAGCTAAGCTCTAATGTTCCTGTTTTTCTATACCATAAAACACAAAGCGCTATCCCAACAGCTACTTCACAAGCTGCAACTCCCATTACAAATAAAGCAAAAATTTGACCTTCTATGTCTTTATGAGAAGCTCCTGCTGTAACTAAAGCCAAATTAGCAGCATTTAATAAAATTTCACTTGAAATAAAAAGCATAATTAAATTTTGGCGTTTTATGATACCTATTAGACCAATGATAAACATCAAAATAGCCACAATGTAGTATTTTTCTAACATCATTGTTCGTCCTTTTTTATATTTTTTTGAGTAAGTGCTATAGCACAAATTAAAGCTATTAAAAGTAAAATTGCCATAAATTCAAAAGCAAGCATATATTTTGTAAATAGAGCAAAGCCTATTTGCTGAGTAGAATCAAGACTATAAACTTCACTAGTTTCATTTAAACCAAACTCATATCCCATAATAATACTAATTAATAAAACAGCACTAAAAATCACGGCAAAAATGAAGATTCTTTTACCTTTTAAACTTTCTTTTACTTTTATAGAAGCATCAAAAAACATCATAGCAAAACTATAAAGACCCAAAATAGCTCCACTGTAAACGATTATTTGAATTGCTCCAATAAATTCAGCATTAAGTAAAAAATAAAATCCACTTAAAAAAACCATAGCCGCAGCCAAAGAACTGATAGCATAAAGCACGCTAGTGCTTAAAACACTAATTAAAAAAAATCCCAACACCAAAACACTTAATAAACAAAAAGCTATCGTTTCAAACATTTTCTTCCTTTGGAGCATCTTGCTGTCTTTGTAAATCTATCTCATAATAATTTGGAGTTTTCTTTACTAAATCATCAGCATCTTTTCTTAAACTACCACTTCCTTCAAACACCACTTGATTTTTAAGCTCATCGATAGGAGTTAAAAAATCTTCCTTTTGACCAAAATAAGATCTTTGCTCTGCGGCATTTTCATATTCTTTACCATGTACAATGGCAAGTTCAGGACAAACATCAGCACAAAATCCACAATAAATACAACGCCCTAAATTAATACTATAATTTTCGACCTTTTTGCGTCCATCTTCACTTAAACTCGTTTCCATTCTTATACAATTACTAATGCAAATTTTTTCACACAAGCCACAACCAATACAACATTCATTTTCACTTTCAATAAAACGCATCAAACGATGAACTGCACGATATCTATCATCTAAAGCAACTTTTTCCATAGGATATTTAATCGTTGCGCTATTGTTTTTTTTAAACATTTCTCTTAATACGACAAACAAACCTACAAAAAGCTCTGTATTTAAAGAACGCTTGATTACTTGTATGAATTTTTCATAAGTATTTTGAGGATTTTTGCGCTCAAAATCTACTTTAAAATAACCTTTTTTCATTGTTTTTTCCTATATCACAAGTACTAAAGCACTAATTAATAAATTTAAAACCGCTAAAGGTATTAAAATCAAATAACACATTCTCATTACTTGATCAGGACGCAGTTGCGGAAAAGCACCTCTAGCCCAAAAATACCAAAAGAACACAAAAGACACTTTCAAAAGCATCATAATAGCCCCTGGTATAATCCAAAAATCATTAAATCCACCCAAAAATAAAAGCGATATCATAATCGCTCCGGTAATCATGGCTGTATATTCTCCGATAAAAAACATACCCCATCTAAGTCCGCTATATTCAGTGCCATAACCTGAAACAAGTTCAGTTTCGTTTTCACTTAAACAAAGTGGAGTTCTATTAGTTTCTATAAAAATAGCTATCACAAATAAAATAAAAGCTAAAGGTTGTTTAAAAATAAGCCAAGAAAGTATGCCATCACTTTGATAGTTATTAATATCTACTAAAGACAAAGATCCAACAAGCATTACAACACACACCAAAGAAAGCCCTGCAACGCTCTCATAAGAGATAATAGAAACAAGCCCTCTTGCCCCGCCTAGCAGCGACCATTTATTATTACTTGCTAAACCTCCTAAAAAAATCGCATAAAAACTAACTCCACCCATACCTACAACAAAAAGCAAGGCCACATTAATATCAGCGATAATAGGACGAATCACTCTACCAAATAAAGTAAATTCAGGAAAAATAGGTATAGCTGCAATTGCTACAAAAGCACAAATTGCTGCAATCAATGGAGCAATTAAAAATACCACTTTTTGAGCATAAGTTGGCACTATATCCTCTTTAGTAAAAAGTTTAATCATATCAGCAACTACTTGAAGCAATCCAAAAGGACCTACCATATCAGGCCCTAAACGACGATGAAATAAAGCCAAAGCCTTTCTTTCAAGATAAGTTGCCAAGCCTGCTAAAGTAGCAAAAATAGCTATAACAAGCACGCATTTTATAATTGTTTCTACAATAAAAAAAGTAATATCACTCATATTTTAGCTCCTGCTTTTTCAAGCCAAACTTTTACATATCGAGTATTATCAAATAAAGATTTATAATCAATCTTACTATCATAATCCCCTAAATACGCACCATTTTCTAAAGATTCATCACATTTTACACTTATAGCAATTTGAGTTTTTTCATTTTTTAAAATAACACTATCATCTTGGTTTAAATCAAATTTTTGCATTAAATCAGACGATAAAAATAAAGCTCCAACCTCATTAAAAGCTCTATTACTAAGCTTTGAAAACTGATGAATGCTATTTGCATGATATAAAGTTAAATTTCCTTCATTTTGCTCTTTAACTTCTTGAACACTTAATGTTTTTTCAAACTCAAAATGGGAAAAATCGAGCTCATAGCCTCTATGATTTACCCCACCATTATCATAATGATTTTCTAACTCATCAAAGTCAATTACCCTAAAGCCTTTATTTTGTGGTAAAAATTTAGTATAGTTGATTGTAAATTCTTCATCAAAACCTAAGGCATTTGCCAAATCATTTAAAAAATAACCTTTAAATTCTAAAGCCGCATTTGTAGGAACTAATCTTTTATCATAATTTACAAAGCTACCTTCTTGTTGATTTAAACTAGAACTTGCAAGATCAAAATGCCCATCATAAGAAAAAGTAAAATCGCCTTTTTCGTTATAACCTAATGTTTTTCCTACTTGAAAATCTTGACTTAAATCACAAATTAAACTCACGCCTAAGGTATTAGTGCAAGTTGGATTTAAAAAGACTTTAAATTCAGTATATTTTTGCACCAAAGCACAAAGTTTTGCTAGCTTGGCACTTTGCTCATCATAGTAAAAATCACTTCCTATAATAAGTGTAAATTTTTGCTTTTTTACGAGTAAAGTTTCTAAAATATCCTCATCTATGCCAAGATTTTTCGCATAATTTGATCTTCGCACCTCTATGCTTTTTTTAATTTTTTTAGGCACAAGTTTTTTAACTTCTTCTATAATAGTTTCGCCGTTTTCATTTTGCTTTTCTATCTTTTCAATAACTTCTTCATTGATAGTTTCTTCTATTTCTTTTGTATCTTGATAATACGCATTTTCTAATGTGTTTTTAAAATCCTGCGGAAGCTCTTTGGCAAATTTTTGCAAGATAAATAATAAAATACTTTCATTATCTTTAATATCATGATTAATCTGCAAGAAATTTTTAGAATATTTATCCACACCTTTATCTTTTATAGGGTGAAAATATAGCCCTGCACCTTTATTCATTACCAAAGCGTTATTAACTTTATATCCTAGCGTTGGCGCATCATAGCGTAAAAATGAACCTACGATGATTAAAAAATCACTTTGAGTGATATCGTCTGTATTTGCATTATACATTGCATTTGCATTTTGATAAAAACAAGCTAGGAAATCTTGGAATTTTTTAGCTTCATGATTTATAAGATTAAGATTAAATTTTTTACTTAAATTTTGCAAGATTAAAGCTTCTTCATTAGTAATAAAACTATTAAATAAAATATTTTCTATTTCATTATTTTTTATCATATTTACTAATTTTTCAAAGGCTTTTTCATCTTTACCTTGAACTTCATTTTGGGTATTAAAACCATATCTTGCGGCTTTATTTAGCGTAGCAAAAGCAAAATCATTGCTCACTCTATAAATTTTTTCTTTTTGATTATTAATACTAGTTTGTTTAATATCATAATACATCAACTCACAATCACTTGAATGTGGATTACTAGCTGGAATTTTCTTTAACTCCCAAGCATTAGATGTATATTGAAAAGCCGAACCCACCAAAGCTCCCGTTGGACATACACTTGTACATTCTCCACAAAAAGAACAATCAAGTATATCGCCACCACTTGGCGCAATTAAACTCTTTTGAAATTTAGTCCAAATAGCTAGCGCATCTTTACTCATACTTTCTTTAAAGCTTGCATCGGGTGTATTTGCTCCTCTTGGAGTAGTTTTTAAAGCGCTTTCTCCTATTTTATCTTTACAAACTGTAATACATCTTTCACACACTATACATAAAGCTGGATCATAATTAATCTCGCCCCATTTTTTATGCTCTTTATGGGTATCTTTAATCCAATAATTTTGCACATTTACTCTTGCTTTGTGTGTAAAGTTTTGAAGCTCACACTCACCGGATTTATCACATACCCCACATTGTAAAGGGTGGTTGATGCAATATGCTTGCATGATAGCATTACGCTCATCCCATAAATTTGATAAATCACTTTCTACTACCATACCTTCTTTAACTTTAGTATTGCAAGAATAAACCTTTTTACCATCAGCTTCTACCATACACATACGACAAGCAAGTGTTGGAGAACAACCATTTAAATAACAAATTGCAGGAATGAAAATATCATTTTTTCTTGCGACATTTAAGATATACTCACCCTCATTTGCCTCACATTCTATACCATTAATGATAACTTTCATTTTATAACCTTAACTTGAGCTTTTGAAAAAGCAAAATCAGCGCTTTCATAATCAAACAAAGCCACCGTGCCTTTCAAGTCATGATTGATTTTTACTATAGTTGTAAATTCTTGAGTGTTTATTTTTAAATTAATTTTATCCTCATCCTTAACCTTAGCAATTAAAGCAAAGGAAGAAGAGCAATGCAAATTTTTGTCTCCCAAAGGTGCTTGCATGATAATAGTTCCATCAAAATTATCAAGTTCTAAAAGCTCACTAAAAGAATTTTGTATTGATAAATTTTCTTCATTTTCATTAGAGCAAATTAGCAAAAGATTAAATTTATGACAAAGTTTTTCTAAAAAATACTTAATATTTTCAAAATCTTTATGTTGATATAAATTTTCATCAAAAATAATACATTTTGCTTCTTTTAAAAACTCTAAAATCTCTAAAGCTTCTTCTTCACCAAAGCAAGATTCAGCACTTAAATACCCCTCATCAAATTCGTCAAATTCAGTCTCCAAGCTCATCTTACAAAGCAAAGCAAGCACGAAAGGCACACTTGCAATCTCACATTTATAAAAGTTTGCTTTTAAATTTTTATCCTCTAAACAAGAAATATTATAATTTTTACTTTTGTTAAGCTTAGCGCAAAGTGAAGGATTTTTTAAAGAAAGCAAATCCACAAAACACAAAGCATTTAAGCCTTCTTGATATTTTGCTAATTTCATTGTCCTACCTTTTTAAAAACTATAGTCCAATCTACTTGATTAAATTTTAAAGAATTTAAAAGTTCACAATTTTGCTCTTTTATGAAGGCAAAACTTTTTTCTACATTAGAAAAATCTCCTATTTCAAATAAAACTACTAAAACTTCACCCATATAAGCATTTTTAATAATTTGTTCTAAGTCTTTAAACAAATCTTGACTTTTTCTTAAATCCACGCGTCTCATCGGTCTATCTCGCCTAAAACTATATTAATACTTCCTAAAATTGCCACTGCATCAGCCAAATATGATCCAACAAGCATTTCTTCTAAAAATGCACAATGAAAAAAGCTTGGGGTTCTAGCTCTTAATCTATATGGCTTACCGCTACCATCTGAGTGGATAAAAAATCCAAGTTCGCCTTTTGGACTTTCAGTTGGCACATACGCCTCTCCTTTTGGTGGTTTTAAACCTTGGGTTACTAGGACAAAATGTTGCATAAGAGAATAATTTTGCGTCATGATTTGCTCTTTTGAAGCACTTACATACTCAGGATGATTGCATAAAATTTCAGGCGGAGTATCTTGATAAAGCTTAGCACATTGAACTAAAATTTTTAAACTTTCTCTAAATTCTTGCATATAAACCTTATATCTTGCATAAGAATCACCCATTTTGGCCACAGGCACGCCAAAATCTACCTCATCATAAAGCAAATAAGGCTCTTCTTTTCTAACATCATAAGCAATACCACTTCCTCTTAGCATAACCCCACTACAACCCCAACTTAGCGCTTGTTCTTTGCTTACAACTCCTACATTTTCAGTTCTTGCGCGCCAAATTCTATTATCATCAAGCAAAGCTTCATAATCTTTTATATCATTTGGAAATTTATTACAAAATACCAAAAGTTCATCTAAAAAACCTTCAGGTAAATCAAGCATTACCCCGCCTATTCTCATAGATGAATGCGTAAGTCTTGCCCCGCAATATTTTTCTATTAGATCAAGCACATACTCACGCTCTCTAAAGCAGTATAAAAATACTGTCATCGCACCAATATCAAGCGCATGTGTAGCAAGCCATAACAAATGCGAAGCAATACGGTTTAACTCAAGTAAAATCATCCTTATCACACTTGCTCTGCGTGGAATTTCCAAACCACAAAGTTTTTCCACAGCAGCTACATAGGCATAATTATTTGCACTAGCTGCGATATAATCCATTCTATCAGTAGTTGGGATAAACTCTTGATAGATCATATTTTCAGCCATTTTTTCCATACCACGATGCATATAACCTATACAAGGAGCAGCCTTGGTGATTTCTTCTCCATCAAGCTCTAAAATAAGGCGTAAATTTCCATGAGCACTTGGATGTTGAGGGCCAAGATTTACTATCATGGTGCCATCTTCACGCTCAAAGCTTATATTTTCATAATAAGGTTTTAATTTAGTAGAAATTTGCATTTTATCTTCTCTTATCTAAAATTTTTACTTGCGTTCTTTTGGCTTTTTTCACAAAAGGCACGCCACCTTCTTCTTGATATTCTTGTAGGTATTTATCCTCTCTTGGAGCTTCGCCTTTACCAACCTCATGATAAATTCTACTAAAGTTTAGCGTGTCTTTTTCATCTACAAAACCTGGATCTCTATTTTCCTCACCTACAACCTCGCGGTATTCTTTTCCAAAAATTTTATCTATCTCATACCACTTAGCAAATTCATCACCATGCAAAGGATAGCTTTTTAAAAAAGGATGTCCATACCAATCATCAGGCATTAAAAGTCTTTTTAAATTTGGATGATTGATGATGAAAATTCCAAACATATCATATATTTCTCTCTCACACCAATTAGCACCCTTAAAAACACTCATAACACTTTGAAGCCTTTCTTTTAAACCAACGAAAGTTTTTATTCTCACTCTTAAATTTTTCTCCATATTTAAAAGCTGATAATATACTTCAAAACCCTGTTTTTGAGCGACAAAATCAATCGCACTTGCATCAGTAAAACAGCTATAACCTAAATTCTTAAGCTTATCAATAATAGCAACATTATCATCTTTGTTTATCTCAATCACCCAAAAATCAAGCTCTATAAAAGAATTTTTTAACTCAAATTCTTGGCTTAAAATTTGATGATCACTCTCAAAAACACTACCCTCTGTGCTTAGTTTTTTAGTTGCAGGTGCATGGTAAAATCTATCCTCATAATAATTTTTTAGCTGAGCATTTTTCTTATCGCTATATTTTCTCATCATATAAGCCTTTTTGGAGCTATTTTTCTGCTTGCTTTTTCTTTACGAATTCTTTTTTGCAAAATCATCAAAGCAAATTGAAAAGTTTCAGGACGCGGAGCACAACCTGGCACATAAATATCAACAGGAATAATCCTATCCACTCCTTGGACAGTAGAATAGGTATTAAACATACCGCCGGTATTTGCACAAGAACCCATAGAAATAACCCATTTAGGATCAGGCATTTGATCATAAAGTCTTCTTGTAAATTCAGCATGTTTTTTACTTAAAGTACCCGCTATAATCATTACTTCAGATTGTCTTGGACTTGCTCTAAAAATTGTTCCAAATCTATCAAAATCATATCTTGCACCACCTGCTGCCATCATTTCAATAGCACAACAGGCAAGTCCATAAGATAGTGCCCATAAAGAATTACTTCTACCCCATTGCACTAACTTATCAACCGTAGTTAAAACAACTGGCGCATTACTCATTTTTTGATACTCTGCCATGCAAATGCTCCTTTTTTATAAGCATATAAAAAGCCTACTGCAAGTAATAAAATAAAAACAAACACTTCCACTAAGGCAAATAAAGATAAGCCATATTTTGAAAGTTCTGCGGTTAAATCTTTAAAAATCACCGCCCAAGGAAATAAAAACACCACTTCAATATCAAGCAAAATAAAAATCAATGCAAAAACAAAAAATTGAGAATTGATTTTATTTGCTTGTTTAGAAGCCATAGGCCCACACTCATAAATTCCTAGTCCAAGTTTTTTTCTATTATGAGAGGCTAGCTTAGAGCCTATTTTAGAAGAAATATACACCAAAGTAAAAAATATAACACTTGCAATAACAAGCATTGCAAAGATGCCAAAGTATTGATGCTCTATAGTTGCGTGCGTCATAATAAACCTTTTATTTAAGCATAATTAAATTTATTTTACTTCAATTTAGCTATATAAAAACTTATTATCAAAAAAATAAATTTTTATGTATTTCAAAATGAAACAGTTTTTATCTTTTTATAAATACATTTTTTTATGACAAATATCTTGTAAGATTTTTTCCTGATGAGAAATAAAAATATAAGTAATATCGTATTTTTTTTGAAAAGCATATAAATAATTTAGAATTTTACAAGTAGTTGGTATATCAAGTGCTGCTGTGATTTCATCTAAAATAAGCAATTTTGGTTTTAAAAGCAAAGCTCTAATCAAACCTAATCTTTGGCTTTGACCGCCACTTAATTTAGAAGGTTTTAAATTTAAAATATCTTTTTCAAGCTCAAAAGCATCAAAAAGTTTAAAAAGCTCTCCAAAATCGGGCTTAAGTTTAAAATTTTCATACACATCAATCAAAAGTCTTTTGGTATTTTTGTAAGGATTTAAAGCTAGCTTTTGATCTTGGAAAATATATTGAATTTTTTGGCGTAATTTTCTTTGAGCGTTAAAATCTAAATTTAATATATTTTCATTTTCAAACAAAACTTCTCCAGTATTTGCACATTCAAGCATACAAAGAATTTTAGCTAAAGTGCTTTTACCACTACCACTTTCCCCACAAAGCAATAAATTTTCATTTTGATTTAGAGAAAAACTCACATCTTTAAAAACAAAAATTTCCTCTTCCTTTAAATACCAATGTTTTTTAAATTTATAAGATTTGCTTAAATTTTTAACTTCTAAAAACATTCTCATTCTCAAAATAATTTAACAGTTCTTTAGCAAAAACACCTTTTGGATTGCTTAAAAACTCTTTCACGGGCATTTGATAAATCAAAGTTTTATCTTCTATGATAGCCACCTCATCACAAAGCTCTTTAGCTAAATTTATATCATGAGTAATGAAAATGAGATTTTTAAATTGTGTTTTTAACTCTTTTAAAATAGCGATGATTTTTTCTTCATTAGCTCTATCAAGTGAGCTTGTAATCTCATCACACAATAAATACTTAGCCTCGCTTAGTAAAGCTAGAGCTATTTGAATGCGTCTTGCCATACCACCACTTAGCTGATATATAAAAGAATGCCATAAAAGATCATGATTTTTAAGCCCTAAACACTCAAAATAATAAAAGGCCTTTTCTTTAATCTCTTTTGTGCTTAAATTAGTATGAGTTTTTAAAGCTATATTAAAATAACTCCCTATATCAACAAGAGGATAAAAACTCCCATAAACATCTTGAAAAAGTAAATTTACCTTAGTTCTTAAAATATTTAGCTCTTTTTCTTTTAAAATTAAAATATCTTTTTGATCTATCCTAAATTTTTGTGCATTAAGCTTATAGTGTTTATCAAAAAGCTTAATCATGCTTTTTAAAAGCAAGCTTTTTCCCGCTCCACTTTTACCCATGATAGCCAAAGCTTTACCATCTTCTAAATTAAGATTTATATCTTTTAATAAGATCTTATCTTTAAAGCTAAGATTTAAATTTGCAATTTCTATCATGCTTTAATCTCTTCTTGTAAGTCATTACCCAAAGCAAGCAAAGGTAGGATAAGCATAAGTATAAAGGCTACTGGAAAAACTATCATCCACCAAAATCCCAAAAACACAGCCTTACTTGCTTCATTTAACATATTTCCTAAACTTGGAGTCCAAAGCTCTACGCCCAAGCCAAAAAAGCTTAAAGTAGCTTCACTTGTAATAGCATGAGCAATATTTAAAACAAAAAGCACAAAAAGCAAATTCCAACAAGCAGGTAAAAGCTCACTAAATAAAGCTTTCATCTTACTAGAGCCTAGAATAATAGCATTTTGATAAAACTCAAGTTTTTGAAATTTATTAAGCTGAGTATCAAGTACTTTTGCCACAAAAGCAAAATGCCCCAAAGCGATGATAAAAATCATACTCCACAAAGATCCCGCCAAAAAACTTTGAAAAAACATAATCACAAGTAAAGAAGGTAAAGCCAAAAGCATATCAAGCACTCTAGCAAAAAAGGCATAAGCAAAAAATCTTGTTAAAAACACATAAACACAAGCAAAAAGCACGCTAAAAAATGCCGCCATTACCCCTACAAATAAAGAAATACGCAAGGCATATAAAATACGCGTAAAAACATCTCTACCAAGTAAATCTGTGCCAAAAATATGACTTAAATTTGGGGCTATTTTAGCCTTGCTTAAATCCACTAAATTAGGATCATAAGAACTTATTAAAGGTACAAAAAGTGCTAAAATGAAACTTAGTAAAATCATCATCACATAAAACTTACGCATTGGCAAACCTTGGATTAATCATCTTGCAAATTATCTCTACGATCAAATTTACAAGCACTACCACTAAAATGCTAAAAATTACCACAGCTAGCACCACAGGATAGTCTTTAAACAATATACTTTTAATCACTAAATTTCCAACACCCTCATAAGAAAACACACTTTCTACTATATAAGTTCCCATTAAAAAACTCACAAAGGAAGCACCAAAATACGCGAGTATAGAAGCAAAAGCATCTTTTAATACAAAATGCAAATAAATTCTTTTTTTACTAAGCCCTCTTGCAAAAGCACTTTCTATAAAGCCCTGATTTAAACTATCAATCAAACTTGTCCTTATAAAACGCACACAAACAGCTAAATGTGAAAGCACTAAAGCACATACTGGTAAAAACAAATGCCACAAACGATTAAATACATCATCTTCAAAGCCAATATCAGCAATAGCCGAACTTGGAAAAAGCTTAAAAAATACAGCAAAAACTAAAATAAGCATTAGCGATAAAGAAAAAGTAGGCAATGCAAAAAAACTCATCGTTGAAAAGGTAATAATTTTATCCAAAAAACTATCTTTATAAAGAACGCAAAAAAGTGCTAAAACCAAAGATAACACAAAAAGTATAAAAAAAGCCAAACTTCCTAGTATGATGGTATAGGGAAGTTTTTCTTTTAAAATTTCACTAACCTTTTCTCCGCTGATTAAAGAGTAGGAAAAGTCGCCTTTCATGGCATTAAAAAGCCAATTTTCATACTGCTCTAATAAAGGCTTGTCTAAATTTAAATTATGCTCGATTTCTTCTTTTATTTTAAGGCTAGTTCCTTGAGGCACACTAGCAAAAACCACACTTCCTTTAGCATGATAAATCATCACAAAACATAAAAAACTTGCAAAAATCATCAAAAAAAACGCCCATAAAAGGCGTTTAAAAATGAGTTTTAGCACTAATTTTTGCTCCACTCATAAGCATTCCAAGTAAAACCTACCCCATGATGACCTAAAATATGAGGTTTTATACCTTGGATATTTTTAGCAAAAACTAAAGGATAATCAATATAAGCTATAAATAAAAATGCAGGATCTTTATATAAAGCGTCAATAAATTCTTTATAGTATTTTTTTCTTTCATTTACATCAAGTGAATTTCTAGCTTTTATCAAAGCTTCATCAACTTTAGCATTTTGATAATGACCAAAATTCCATCCACTAGAGTTTAAAGCACTATCTTGAGAGCTTTCAAAAACTCTAAAAATATGAAAATCAGGATCATAAGGACTACCCCAACCTACCAAAAAGCTGTCAATCTTAGTATAGTCAAAACTTCCACTCGGCTTAGCAACTGCCTTTGCCTTAATACCAAGCTTTAAAAACTCACTTTGTAAGATATTTACCAAAGCTATTCTTAGTGGATCTTCACTCATAGCATACATTTCAAAGCTAAATTCTTTGCCATTTTTTTCTAAAATTCCATTTTTGTTTTTCACAAAGCCTGCTTTTGCTAAAAGCTCATTTGCTTTTTTTACATCATAAGTATAAGTTGCAAATTCTTTAGGATTTGCCCATGATTTTTCCAAAGGATGATTTGCTACTTTTCCAAAAGAATGCAAAAGAGAATCCACAATAGCTTTCTTATCGATAGCATAATTTAGTGCTAAACGCACATTTTGATCTTTTAAAAACTCATGATTAAAATTAAACATCAAAGCACGATAATCAGCTGAAGGTTCTATAAGCATTTTAAAGTTTTTATCATTTGCAAAATTTGAAGCTAGAGCAAAATCAACTAAAGCTACATCAATAGAACCATTTTTAAGCTCAATAGTACTAATACTTGGATCTTTAATATGTTTTAGTATGAGTTTTGGTGTTTTTACCTTAGCTAAATGATAATTTTCATTTGCTTCTAAGATCATGTATTGACCTTTTTTCCATTGTTTTAGCTTATATGGTCCTGTTCCTATAGGCATTTGATTAAATTTAGTAGTATTTAAATTTTCTTTTTGAAGTAAATGTTTTGGTAAAATTCCCACACTCAAAGCATCTAAAAATGCAGGAAAAGGCTTTGAAAGTGTGATAATCAAATGATAATCATCAATAATTTTTACTTCTTTAACTGCGTCAAAATTTACCTTTGAGGGTGAATTTAACTTCTCATCTTTTAAAGCATTTATACTAAATTCCACATCTTTGGCACTAAATTTAGTCCCATCATGCCACAATATATCATCTCTTAAAGTAAATTCATAAACAAGCCCATCTTTACTAACTTTCCAAGATCTAGCAAGATCAGGCGCTAGATTCATATTTTCATCAAAGCGTGTAAGTCCTGAAAACACAAGAGCAATTGCCACATCATGATCTTCACTAAAAAGCGGATTTATACGCTCTGGCTCATTTTCCACTGCTATAACGATCGTATCTTTTGGCGTAATAGCAAAAAGATTTAAAGCACAAAAAAACATTAAAAAAAATCTCAACATAAAAGGCCTTTCTTATAAGAATAAAGTGTAATTATAACGCTTTTTAATCATAAGCTTTGGTAAAAATTTCATTTTTATCATCAAATAAAAGTTGCAAATACCTCTCATACTGCTTTAGTATATCTACGATGATTTCTTGCTCGTTTAAATACTCTATATTATAACCATTACGCGAATCAGCAAAGAAAGTTTGTGGCTCAAAGATAAATTCTTTAGAATAAGTTGGCATAAATTTATCATCGATTATGCTTTGGCTTGCTTGTTTTTTTACTACTTGCACTCCATAGATAAAATCTTTTGCAAATTCTTTTTTTATAATCAAACTTATACTTGATTTTTCTTGAACGATCTGTGTTTTCAAGCCGTAGTTTTTTAGACTTTGGCTGAGTGATTCCATAGCATTTTTAACTTTGGTATTTAAGAAATTTTGTATGTCTTGTTCTTTGCTTTGTTTTAAAATTCTAGCAAGTCTTTCTTGCCAAAATTCTCCTGTAAAATACACACTACTTTGACTAAGCTTAGTTAAAGAATAATTCACATCTACAATTAAGCCTTTAAGCAATGAAAAACACATCAAACAAAGCAAAAATGCAAAAGGTAAAGCCACTATCATAGTGATACTTAAAATCGCCCCCAAGCCACCTGAATACAGCAAAGAAGTAGCTAAAAGCGCAAGCAAAGAACCCCAAAGGATATTTTGCCATTTGTATGGCTCATGAGCGCCACCACTACTTAAAGAATTTAACACAAATATCCCACTATCTGCTGAAGTGATGAAAAACAAAGCTAAAACCAAAAGCGCAAGCAAAGAACTAAAATAAGAAAAAGAAAAATTTTGTAAAAAATAAAAAAGCAAACTTTCAGGTGCTGAAGTAAAAGGACTTAAAATATCATTGAAATTTAAAGCACTATTGCCAAAAATGCTAAACCAAAGTATATTAAAACTAGTAGGCACTACAAGCACGCCAAAAATAAATTCCCTTATCGTTCTACCACGAGAAATCTTAGCAATGAAAAAGCCCACAAAAGGTGCCCAACTAAGCCACCAAGCCCAATAATAAATAGTCCAATTATTAAACCATTCTATATGTTCTTTTTCATAATAATAAGTCTTAAAGCTCAAAGAAATTAAATTTTGCAAATAATTTCCAATATTAGAGCTAAATTGCGAAAGAATTTGGATGGTATTTGTTGAAAAAAGCACAAAAAGCATTAAACACACTGCAAAAACTAAATTTGCTTCACTTAAAATTTTTAAACCCTTTGTTAAGCCACTAATCGATGAGAGTGTGGCTAAAGAAATAATGATGATTATAATCACGCTTTGTTCTAAAAAGCTTTGTCCGTTTAAAATACCCAAATTTGAAAAGCCCGCATTTAGTTGAGATGCACTATAACCAAGTGTAGTGCTAATGCCAAAAACCGTGACAATTAAAGCAAGCATATCAACCAAATTTCCCCAAAAACCATAAATTTTATCTTTAAGCAAAGGGTAAAAAGCACTACGCAAACTAAGAGGCATTTTATATCTAAAACCAAAATACGCCATAGCCAAAGCACACACCCCATAAATAGCCCATGGGTGAATTCCCCAGTGAAAGATAGTATGTAGCATAGCTTCTTCATCGCTTGTTTGCAAGGCTTTTTTATGTATGAGAGGTTCAGCCACACCAAAATACATAAGCCCCACGCCCATACCCGTAGCAAAAAGCATAGCAAGCCAAGAAGTAAATTTAAAATGAGGTTTTTCATCATCATCGCCGAGTTTAATATCGCCAAATTTTGAAAGTGCAAGTGCGAGCATAAAACACACAAAAAAGCTCACACTTAATATATAAAACCATGAAAAATTTGCAAAAATTCCACTTTTTATATGATTGATAAAATCATTTGTAAGTTTAGGCAAGAAAATACAACTAAGGCTTAAAACAACTATAATACTAATACTTGGTAAAAATACTGCCTTTTTAAAACTTGTTTTTAACATGATTTTCCTTTTTATAGTTTTAAAATTTAAGTTAATACCTTTTTTACTATGTCAAAAAATATCTTAAATATAACTAAAATCAATAAAATAGCAAAGGTTGATAAAAATATAATTTAATTAATGTTTTAAAAACCAAGAAGTTAATTTTTGATTTGAAGGTGATTTTAGAATTTACACTAAGTGCAAATTCTAAATAAATCAATAAAGTATAATATGAACCTTTTGAGATCCATGAACTCCAAAAACAGTGATAAGTTCAATATCTGCAGTTCTTGATGGCCCTGCTATAAACAAAATATTGCTAGGTAAAATTTCATTTTCTTCTTTTACTAAATTCAATGCTTGGCTAATGCTTTTTACAATATTTTCTTTTTTTAATAAGACAATACAAAGCATAGGAGCCAAAGAAAGCATTCTTGGTTGAGTTTTATCAGACAAAACTAAAGCAACTCCATGTGAGCTTACTCCAACTCTTGCTTGGATGATAGAAAAATCACTATGAAAAACTTCTTTTCGTATTTTTTCAATCTCTTGATTAAAACAAGTCTTTTTTTCGGCTTCAATTTTATTTATATCTAAATTTAAATTATCAGGATAAATAAGACTTTTATAGCCATAACTTTTAACAATTTGATTGATTTTTTCTTCTAATTTTTCTAACGAGCTTTCTTCTACTATGTATTTATTTGCACTCATTTTTTCTTTTAACTCACTATACATATCATCACTTGTTTTGATATGCTCTATAGGATCTATAGTCGGAATTTTTTCAAAAGATAAATGTGTATTTTTAATCTTATCCAAAATAGCTTTTTTGCTTTGTGAAGAAATTTCATTTATTCTACTCACACTTTACTCCTTGCATATTTTCAAGTTCTTTATAAAGATCAAGTTTTATTTGTGGAAATTCCTTATAAGCACTCCATTTTTTAACTACTGGTAAAGAATTTTTTCCTTTTTGCAAAAGCCAATTAAAATTATGTAAATTTGCTAAAGTATTTTTCCAAATAATAGGACTTGTAGCTACTTTTTCAAAAATCTTAAATGCCATAGCTTCAGCAGTATTTGGAGCGATATTATCAAAACTTCCTTGACCTACTTTTGCTGCTCTTAATTTGCGTATTAAATCCGCAAGAGGAATTCTTACCGGACAAACTTCAGAACATCTTCCACAAAGCGAGCAAAAAGTAAGAATATCACCATTTTCTTGCATACCAAAAAGATTAGGACTTATGACTTCTCCGATCGGCCCTGGATATACACTTTGATAAGTATGGCCGCCTATTTTATCATACACAGGACAAAAATTCATACAAGCCCCACATCTTATACAACGCAAAGCTTCATAATAATCTTCATCATTTAGCATTTTGCTTCTATTATGATCAAAAAGAATAATATGCACTTCTTTTGGGCCATCTAAATCTCCATTTTTTCTAGGTCCTGTAATGATATTGTTATAAGTTGGTATAAATTGACCCGTAGCTGATGGAGTAAGTAAAGACACCATAGTGGCAGCATCTTCAAAGCTTTCCATAACTTTTTCTATACCACAAAGTGCTACATGTATATCACTTGCTGTGGTGCACATCCTACCATTTCCCTCATTTTCTATAAGCCAAAAAGCGCCTTCTTTAGACATAGCAAAATTTACTCCGCTAAGTCCCATTTTAAGCCCTTCAAATTCATCTCTTAAATGCTTTCTTGCAATAGAATTTAGCTTTTCTGGCTCACTTTCTAAATTAGAGCCTAATTTTTCTTGAAAAATTTTACCGATTTCATAGCGGTTCTTATGCACCGCTGGAACTACAATATGCACGGGAGTTTCATCATTTAACTGCAATATAAGTTCGCCTAAATCTGTTTCTATGGCTTTTAAGCCTTTGGATTCTAGGTAGTGGTTTAAACCTATTTCCTCACTAGCCATAGATTTACCTTTTAGAATTTTACCGATGTTTTTTTCTACCATTAATTCATATATAATCTCACAGGCATCCTCATCAGAACTCGCCCAATGGACATTTATGCCATTTTTAGTGGCATTTTGTTCAAATTCTAAAAGCCTATCGTGTAAAGTTGATAAAGCATTGTTTTTAGCTTGCTTAGCTTTAGATCTTAGTCCTTGCCAATCATTAAATTTCTCATCTATAACTTTTAAACGATTTTTTTGCAAAGTATGCATGGCAGATCTTAAATTCTCTCGCATTTGCTTATCATGAATTTTCACATCCACAATTTGTTCATGTGTCATTTTCATATCGCAACTCCTTCAAGACGCTTGTTTAAAAAATCATACAAATGAATTCCTTTTATATCAAGCCCCATTTTACTCATCGTGCCTGCAATATTCATCAAACACCCACCATCAGAACTTAATACATATTTTACGCCTGTATTTTGGATATCTTTGATTTTTTCTTGTGCCATAGAGTTTGAAATTTGAGGCTCTTTCACAGAAAAAGTTCCTCCAAAACCACAGCATTCTTCTTCAAATTCTAGAGGAATTAATTCCACATTTTTGAGTTTTTTTAGCAGATTTTTGCTCGCTTGTATGCTTTTTTGAATTCTTAATGCATGGCAATTAGAGTGCCAAGTCACTTTTATAGGTTCGCCTTTGTCTTCATAATCAACCTTTAAAACCTCATCTAAATACTGACTAAGATCAATCACTCTAGAGCTAAATTCCTTTACCAAGTTAAAATGCTCATCATCTTTGAAAAGCTCTAAATAATCATGACTCATCATCCCCGCACAAGAACCGCTTGGCACTACTATAGGATAATTTTGAGTAAAAAGTTTTATATTATGCAAAGCTATATTTTTACTTTCTTTAAAATACCCTGAATTAAATGAGGGTTGAGAGCAACAAGTTTGCTGCTTTTTAAATATAACCTCAACTCCCTCTCTTCTTAAAAGTCTAACCGCGTTTAAAACACTTTCTTGCATTATCGCACTACCCAAACAAGTAGCAAATAAATACACTTTTTTCATCATCAATCCTTATTTTAAAAGCACTGCTTCAGGGATGATCCCGTGAAAGAAAAATGCTATAATAAAAGTCCAAATTCCTATTAGAATTATAAAACCTATTGAGTATTTTAAAGTAAATCTAAACAATTCAGATTCTTTTCCTACAAGTCCAACTGCTGCGCAAGCTACCGCTATACTTTGAGGAGATATCATTTTACCCACAACTCCACCAACAGAATTTGCTGCTAAAAATAAAGTTTCTGAAATTCCTAATTTTTGAGCACTAACTTGCTGTAATGTCCCAAAAAGCAAATTTGAACTAGTATCAGAACCTGTTAAAAACACACCTATCCATCCTATGATGGGAGAAAAAAATGCATAAGCATCGCCTGTATTTGAAAAAGCAAGTCCTAAAGTAGTACTCATACCGCTATTTTTAGCTATAAAGGCAAAAGCAACTACTAAGCCTATAGTTAAGCATGGAGTGGCCATTTCTTTTAAAGTTTCCCAAAAACACTCGGTAGCTTCGTTGATTTTTATTTTCAACACAACAATGCTCATTAAAGCAGCCACTAAAATAGCAGTTCCTGCTTGTGCTACTAAATCTATAGTATGTGATGGAATCATTGTTTTTGTGATTTGTGGATTAACTATATCAGGACTTATGATAGCTCCTAAGGCTTCATTAAATTTCAAAGTAAATTGCATAAAATTTAATATTCCATCTTTAGCAAATAAAGCCTTAAACCAAGGTTGCGTCCATATAATAATACAAATAATCAAAAGTATAAAAGGAATCCAAGCTAAAAATACTTTTTTAAATTCTAGCTTTTGTGAGTTTTCAAAGTCTTTTACATCATCTAATCTAAAAATATTTTTTGGCTTCCAAAATTTTAAAAATATCGTAGTAACAGACAAAGAAACAACCGCTGAAATAATATCTGGAAGTTCTGCACCTAAATGATTTGAACTCCAAAATTGTGTAGCAGTAAAAGAAACGGCTGCGACAAAAATAGCAGGAAAGGTTTCTTTAACCCCTTTTAAACCATCCATTAAAAATACTATAAAAAATGGTATAGTCAAGCTAAGAGGCACAAGCATCCTACCCACCATAGCTGAAACACTGTGCTGTTCTATACCTGCTAGATTACTCATCGCTATAATAGGAATTCCAACTGCTCCAAAAGCTACCGGAGCGGTATTGGCTATGAGGCAAAGTCCTGCGGCGTATAATGGTCTAAGCCCAAGTCCTACAAGTAATGCAGCGGTAATAGCCACTGGCCCTCCAAAACCTATAGCACCTTCCAAAAAAGAACCAAAACAAAATCCAATCAAAATCACTTGAATTCTATGATCTGGAGTGATACTCATAACACTTTGTTTTATCACTTCAAACGAGCCTGATTTGATAGAAAGTTTATATAAAAATATGGCCGCGATGATGATCCAAGCTATAGGCCAAATACCATTTGCAAAACCTTGTATAAAGCTAGCACCTAATAAAGAAAACGGCATATCATAAGCAAACAATGCCACAACACTTGATAAAATAAGAGTTAAAAAGCCTGCTTGATAGCCTTTGAGTTTGAAAACTACAAGAGAAAGCAAAAAGCACAAAATAGGCAAAAAAGCCACCAAAGCACTTAAAAGTATGTTGTCAAATGGATTATATATTTGTTGCCACATATTTTTCCTTTTGATAAAAATTTCCAATATCTAGCTTAACAAATATTTTTATTTTTGTGTATTTTTGTTAGAAAAAATTAACTATATGAGTATAAGAGTAACATTTCGTATAAAAATTCTCTTTTAATAAAAACAAAAATTTACACTTTACAAATAAAATATAAAGTATTGTTTATATTTGAAACAAAATATAAATATAATAAAAATATTTATATCAAAAGTATTTTTAAATCAAATTTTTCATCACACTTTAAAGCTAAAAGCATGATTTTGCTTTTAGCTTGGTACTATGGAGTTTTTGCGTGCGGTTTTTTGGAGTGAGAATATACAGAGTAAAAGTATAATACTATATAAAACACTAGTGGATTTTATGACATTTGACGTGATTTTATCTTGCTTTATAGCTTTAGAAATTTCGGTATATTTTTTACCTAAAAATTCTGTTGCTATGGTTAAATTTTGTTCTTTTAAATCTAAGATATTTTCTTTATTTTCCATGATCAACTTCTTAGCCGCATCTAGTTCTACAAAAGAAATGTCTTGATAATGCCAAGATAGGTTAAAATCTTTATGAGAAATTTTTGCAAGATTTAAAATAGAACTAGAATTTAAATCTTGAATGGCTTTTTCAATTTTACTTTCATGAAGTTTTTCTGATGAAAAAACACCTATAAAAGGGTTAATAAATTGTGAAGCCATAACTAGACAATATATTAATCCTAAATATATATACAAGCGAAGAGAAAATATGATAATTTCTCTACTAGAATTAAACAATATAGTAAAAATCCACAATAATACTACATACAAAACCAACTCTATGGCATTAAAAAAATATCCCGGAAAAAACAATACAAACATTATAGAAATACCAACAAACATAAAAAAAAGCCCTATAAAACGTCGTTGTTTTATTTTTTTGATATAAAAATTTACTATTAATAAAAAAAACATTATTACAAGAGGCACAATAATAAAATAGTTATTATATTTCTCTACTAAAGAAAAAACCAAAGGAAGTTTATTTGCCACAAAAACAAAACTACAATATAAAGTTATCATACCAATGGTAAAATTAAAGATTTTTAAAAAATTTGTATGATGATCACTTGTTGCTCTATAAACAATCAATAAGACACAATTTGTCCATATTGTATAATCATATAACTTTCGTTTTATATCTTTAACTATAATATTACTGACTTGTTTATTTGAAAATATTCTAAAATTATATTTGTTTTCAAATTTTCCATAAAAACATATAATCAAAAATAATATTTTGACAAGCTTTAAAATTAATGGAAAAAAATGGATTACCCCCATGATAAAATAATATAATATGGCACCAAAAATATTTATAAAATATTCAATTGGAGTAAAGAGACTATCAAAAAAATTCTTAACACACCACTCCATTCCATTAATAAAATTAACACAAGTAATATTCTTTTTATTTAAATATTTATATTTTATTTTTCTAGGGCTAAACATTATTTTTTCGTATTTTTCTAAATTTATCTCCAGCTCTTTTTCTTTTGCATAAAGTTCTAGCTTATGCCATTCTTGAGCCTCTAAAATATTATTTTGGCTTATCAAAACATCTTTTATAACTCTGAAAGAATCTTTTAAATTTTTAGTACATCTTAATTGATGTTTATTATTAATCAGATTTATTTTTTCTTTTTCTTCACTGTGTATATTTTCAATTTCGTTTTTATAAGTCTCATCTTGATAATTATCTTCTATGTATTTTTCAACTGATTCAAAATCTAAATTATCTATATTGACATTTGTTAAATTTACAGCTTTTTGCTCTTTAAAATAACAAGCACTAAAATTTGGAGTTTTTTCAAATGTTACTCCATAAAAACAAACTGAATTTTCAAATTTACACGCGTGCAAATCAACATAATCTTTAAAATGAGAGTTATTAAAATAAATACTATCTTGAAAAATACAACTATTAAAAACGGATTTGTTTACAAATTTAGAATTTGAAAATTTAATATTTCCTTTTACAATAACTTTATTGAAACTTAAAGAATAAATATCACAATTTAAAAAATGTATATTTTCACAACAAAAATCATCAACGATATTAATACTTATTTTACAATTTATAAAATACAATTTTTTGAAATTGATATTTTCTGCATATACTGAAGGTCCTTTTGAAAGGATAAACTCAATATTACAATGATAAAAATCTATTTCATACTCATTTAAAGAATAAATATCAAAATGTTTTATTGTTTTATGATAAATTTCAAATTTATTTCTATTTCCTGATATAAATTTTTCAGACTTATCATAAACAACATCATCCACTTTTATTTTTAAAGCATTAGCTATTTCTTCTCTCTTTTCTCTTATTGTCTTGTAATATTTTTTCATATACAATTTAGCCAATTCTTCATCATCTTTTTCTAGAATATCTTCTATTTCTTTACGACGTTTTTCATCTTTTTCCATATGCAATCTCATTTTTTAATAATTTAATATTTATTTTTTCCATTATTTTCCTTCAATGATTTTTATTTCTTCTTCGTTTAGGTTGTAAAGTTTATAAACGATAGAGTTTATTTTATCTTCTTGAGTTTTGGTGTCTGCTTTTTTGTCTTGTTCTTTTAAAACTAAAATCTCATCGACTAAGCTTATAAGCTCGTTTGCTAGTTTTTCATTTTTAGAATTTATTTTTGGTATAGGAAGTCTTTCTAAAAATGCTTTTTTGTATCTAAATCCATTTTCACCTAAGTTTCCACCGGCATAAAACATTTTAAACATAAAAGCCACAAAATCGTTGTTTAAAAAAGCAATGAGATATTTTAGATTTTCCCCTGTTAAAATAAAACTTGTTGCTTCTGCGTAAAAATTTGACTTTGTATCTAAATAAAATTGTGGTTTTCTTACTATTTCACTATACACTATCTTTTCTTTTTCAAATTCTTCCAAATAAGCACAATTTCTAAGGTTATAAGGTGTTTTTCCTTTGTCAGTTCTTTTTTCTAAAGTTTTATAATACGGCTTTAAATGCTGTTTTAAGCTAGGGTACTCATCTATGTTTATCGCTTCTATCTTTTCTCCACTTTTGCTTTTATAGCCATTGTGAGTGTTGATCACCCAAAGCCCTGCCCACTCATAACTATATCTTTTTATATCTCTACCGCGTAGCATTTTGCGTATGAGTTTGGCGGTGCGTTCTTTTTCGGCTTCATCTTTGCATTTAGCTAAAATTTCATCTCTTTTTTCAGTAGTGATGATAAAGGCTTCATTAAGCCCTGTTAAAATTCCACGATATATATTAAGCCCATGCCAGTCCTTAAGTGGAGTGCCGTGCTTTTCTATCTTTGCTTTTAGTGCGTTTGTGCTTTCATCATTGAAAGTAAAGCTTTCTTTACTTAAAGAATTTTGTGCGATTTTGTTAAAATTTAAAATGCTTTCTATATTAAAGTCATTTTCTTTTAAAAGCTCGGTGCTTGGGGCTAGGTATTTGAAGCTATTATCTTTAGCTTTTGCTTTTTCAAAGCTTAGTATGGAAGTATCTACCGTAGCACTATCAAAGACTTTTATACCATTTAGATCGATGTATTCTAAAAGTGTGGTATTTTTGAGTAAAAACTCTCTTAAAGCTTCTCCATAACCTGCTCTTGTGTATTTGTTTGAAGTGATGAAAGACAAAACACCATTTTGCTTTAGCACATTAAACCCAAGCTCATAAAAGTAAGTATAAATGTCGCTTGTGCCTTTATATACTTTATAGTTTTTGGCTAAATTTGGCTTTAACTCTTTGATGTCTTCTTGTCTGATGTAAGGTGGGTTACCGATGATGAGATCAAATCCTTGAAAATTCCCGCCCTCATCAAGCACTTCACTAAATTCAAAACGCCATTCAAAAGGATTTGCACTTTCTAAGTCAAATATACTCTCATAAAGCTTTTTAAGTTTTTTAAATTCTTTCTTAGCCTCACTTTCATCAAAGTCAAATTCAAACATATTTTTAGAGAAAAATGCTCTAAAATTCTCATCTTTTTCATCTTGTGCTAAAAAATCGCCGTATTTTTTAGAGTATTCATTAGCACCGTTGGTAAGTTGCTTGATTTCTTTGGCAAATTTGTCTTTTAAGCAGAAATTTTTAAAAGATTCTTTGAGATTTTTGATCTCTTTTGCGATGAGAGTTTTATCGGTGTAAAAGCCTTCTTTGTAGTCTTTGACTATGCGTTTGTATTTATCCATGCGTTCTTTGATGTTGGGGTAGTGAGAAAGGCTTTTGTGAATTTCAAAATAACTTATAAGCGAATTCCCGCATTTTATGTTGATATCGATGTTTGGTAGGGTTTTAAGATCATGATAGTTTGTATCATCAAAGCTTTCATAAAAGCTGTGTTTTAAAAGCTCTATCCAAAGCCTTAGTTTAGTGATCTCACATGAGTTTGGGTTGATATCTACTCCAAAAAGGTTGTTTTCTATGATGTCTTTTTTACGCTCGAAAAGTTCTTTTTGACAAAGGTGGGTTTTGTCTTTGTCAAAATCAGGGCGTTTATACTCTAAAAACTGGCCTTTGTGATTTTGCACTAAAATTTCATCATTTTGCACGCTTAGGTAAAAGTCCTCTTCAAACAAACCAAGCTCATAATGCACCATAAGCATGGCATTTAAAGCTGAAACTAAAAAATGCCCACTTCCCACCGCAGGATCGCAAATGCGTATGGACTTTAGCAAGACTAGTTTTTGCTCTTGAGAAATTTTTTCTTGGCGTAGCTGGGTTCTTAGCTCGTTTAGCTTGGTGGCATTTAGCTTAAAAGTATGGTTAAACTTATCTAGCACGACTTTTTCTATGCTTGCTTTACACATATATGAAGTGATAAAACTTGGGGTATAAAAACTACCTTCTTTATAGCCATTTAGTTTTTCAAAGACATTTCCTAAAACGCTTGAGTTGATGAGTTCTTTTTGTTTGATGAGTTCTTCGCTTTGCTCATCTGCTCCAAAATCAAAGCTGTCTAAAAACTCAAACAAATACTCTAGCAAACCTACTTTGCCTTTTTTACTTTTTCCCTTGTCATCTTTTAACTGCGTGTGTGGGTGATACTCTAGCGAAGCATCATTTTCCAAAGTGGCGATTTCTAGTGTGGTTTTTTCGATGGCTTGTTTTTCAAAAAGTGATGAATTTAAATAAGGCAAATAGCTAAATTTACTCTGCGTCCTTGTGTGCTTTTCTTTAGCTAAGATATCAAAGAAAAGGTGTGAAAGGGTAGTAAAATTTGGAATTTTTTCATAGTTTAGAAATTTAAGGGTTTTATCATCGTTAAATCTAACTAAATTAGACTCAATAAGCTTTAAAAATAAAATGCGGTTTAGCCAAAGTATGATGAATTTTAGCACCTCTTCAAAGTCATGCTTTGGAAGCTTGCTCGCTATGAGATGATAAAGTGTGCCTTGGGCTTGTTTGCTTTGCTCACTTTGTGTGATGATGAATTTAGAAAGCTGTTTGCTCTCGCTTAAACCTAGGATGTATAAAAGCTCTTTATAGAATGCGTTGTTTAGTGAGTTTGCGTCATTTGGGCTAAATTCATTTAGCAAAAAGTCTCTATGAAAGGTTTTAAAAATGCTTGCTAGATTTTTGAAATTTGACTTTTGCTTGTCTTTTAAAAAGGCTAAATCGATGAAAAAGCCTTTTAAGCTTTCTTTGGAATTTTCTATAAGTTTGCTTGCTTCTTTGTAAAATTCATCAGTGTTGCCTTTAAAAAGTGAATTTGGGCTTTGAAATTCTTCAAAAAGCTTTTTAAAGCTTGTGTTTTTATAAAAAAGCTCTTCAAATTCACTAGCTTTGAAAATGTAGAATTTATAAAAGTCTGTGATGATGATAAATTTCAAACTAAAGCTATGCTCTCTGTTTCTAAAATAATACAAAATGGCTTCATGCAAGGCTTTGGAATTTGGCTTTGCGTGGGTGATGAATTCTTTTGAGTTGGGCTTTTTAGCTTCGATGAGAACTTCTAAGTCTTTGCTAAGCTCATCTTTAGCAATGGCTAAATCAATCTCGCTTTTGCCTTTTTGCTTGGTTTTGATGTGGGTTTTGAAATTTAGAGTGGTTAAAAATGGACTAAGTGTGTTAGCTACAAGATAATCTTCATTTTCACTTTGTGAGCTTTCAAGCCTTTCTAAATACTGTATTAAAGCCTTGCTAAAAGTGTCAAATTCATTTTGTGTAATTTGCTTTTTGCGGTAGTAGGGGTTGAAAAAATCTTTTTCATTTAGCAAAGTAAAGTGCATTTTTAACCTTTATAAAGAATATTTTATATTTTACTAAAATTTACTTTAAAGGATTGAAAAGACTTTATGAAAACATAAAAACAAATAAATTAAAAATTAATAAAAAATTATTAGATAATATTTATTATTGCATTTTTTATATTTTTATACTAAGAAAATTTTAATACTAAAGTTATACAATAAGTTTATATTAAAAATATCAAGGAGGCAAAATGGGAAAAATTTTAGTTTTCTGTTTAGCGCTTGTTTCTTTTGTTTGCGCTAAAAATGAATTTTTTACAAGTGAAGTAAGCTCACTTTACTTAAGCAAAAATGACACAAAAGCTGTTGGTAGATTGCTACCCACAAATCCTTTTGAAGTATTAAAAGCTGATGGAAATAAAGTTTTAGTCAAGATCACAGGCTATGTTAATCCTGCTTCGCCTTCTGTGCTTTATTACAACAATAGTCAAAGAATTATAGTTGCTGCATTTTCTAAAAATACAAAACTTGATTTTAAAACTTATACTAAAAGCAAAAATGGAAAATGGGATAAAGCTACCATAGAAGTTTGGACTGACAAGAAAGATTTTGCAAAAAGCAACAAAGAAATGTTTATAAAAGCTAAAGAACTTTATATGAATAATTGCGGAATTTGTCATAGCGTTCATAAAGAAAGTGAATTTAGTGCTAATGGCTGGCCTGCTACTTTTAGATCAATGGTAAATAGAACAGGAATTGATAAGAAAGATCATTGGCTAGTGATACAGTATTTGCAAAAAAATGCAAAAGATTTTAAGGAGGTAAAATAAAATGGGACTTGATAGAAGAAAATTTTTAAAAATCGGAGCAGGGTTAAGCGTGTTGCCTTTAGCTCCTAGTTTAGCCATGAGTAAAAATATAGAAGTTTCTCAAATAAATTCTGGTTTAGTAAAAAATGGAAGTGTGATAACAGCAGCACATTGGGGAATTTTAAAACTTACCATTAAAGATGGTGTGGTAATTAAAAGTGAGCCATGGGAAAAAGTAACACAAATTGACAATCCTTTACAACACTATACAGCAGATATGATCTACAAATCACGCGTGAAATATCCTTATGTTAGAAAAAGCTATCTTGAAAATCCCGACAGTCCAAAACCTGAACTTAGAGGAAAAGATGAATTTGTGCGTGTAAGTTATGATGAGGCTATAAAACTTATAGCAAAAGAACTTAAAAAAACAAGAGAGCAAAAAGGAACTCAAGCTATATTTGGTGGAAGCTACGGATGGAAATCTAGTGGAAATATGCAAAATTGTAGAATATTGCTCCATAGATTTTTAAATGTCACAGGTGGTTTTGTAGGGACTACCGGAGATTACTCAACCGGAGCTTCTCAAATAATAATGCCTTATGTTGTAGGCTCTATTGAAGTATATGAACAGCAAACTTCATGGGAAAACATTTTAGAACATTCTAAAATAGTAGTTATTTGGGGTGCTAATCCTATCGCTACTTTAAGAATAGCTTGGACTTCAAACGATCAAAGAGGTCTTGCTTACTTTGAAAAATTAAAAAATAGTAAAATCAAGGTTATTTGTATAGATCCTATAAAAACCGAAACTGCTAAATTTTTAAATGCACAATGGATCTCTCCAAAACCAAATACAGATGTTGCTATGATGATAGGCATGGCTAGTCATTTGATCGAAAAAAATAAAGTCAATTATGAATTTTTAGAAAATTATACAAGTGGATTTGATAAGTTCAAAGCTTATTTAGATGGCAAGAATGATGGTATTAAAAAAGATACAAAATGGGCAAGTAAAATTTGTGGAATTGATGAAAAAATCATCAAAACACTAGCTGAAAGTTTTTATGATAACCCTACTATGATCATGAGTGGTTGGGGTATGCAAAGAGCTCATCATGGCGAGCAACCTCATTGGATGTTAATAACCCTAGCTTCAATGCTTGGTCAAATTGGCACTAAAGGTGGTGGATTTGGCTTAAGTTATCACTATAGTAATGGCGGTGTTCCATCATGCAAAGGTGGTGTTATAGGAGGTATTACAGCAGGAGCTGTGGGAATTTGGGAAAATGGTAAATTTAAAGGTATGCCAAAAAATGGAGAATCTCAAGGTGGTGCTGAATGGCTACAAAATACTGCTAGTTATTCTTTTCCTGTAGCTAGAATAGCTGATGCTTTATTAAATCCTGGGAAAGTTATAGACAATAATGGTTCTAAAATAACCTATCCTGATATTGACTTTATTTATTGGGCAGGTGGAAATCCTATAGTCCATCATCAAAATACAAACACTAACATCAAAGCATGGCAAAAACCAAGAACTATAGTTGTAAATGAAATTTATTGGACTCCAACTGCCAAAATGGCAGATATTGTAATGCCTACCACAAGTTCTTATGAACGAGATGATATTACCATGAGTGGAGATTATTCTAATATGAATATAGCTCCAATGAAACAAGCAGTATTACCAATAGGCGAAAGCAAAGATGACTATGAAATTTTTGCTGATATTTGTAAAGTGTATGGAGATGATGTATTTAATGCTTATACCGAAAATGGTAAAAAAGCAAAAGATTTTATTAAAGAATACTACAATAGCGCTTTAAAACAAACTCAAGCTTATGGGGATGTATTTGAGCCAAAAATGCCAAGTTTTGAAGAATTTTGGGCCAAAAATGAGCCTATAACTTTTTCTCCAACTATAGAAAGTATGGAATGGGTGAGATTTTCTGAATTTATTGAAGATCCTATCTTAAATGCTCTAGGTACTGAATCAGGTTTGATAGAAATTTACTCAAAAACTATCGAAAAGTATAACTATAAAGACTGCAAAGCACATCCAATGTGGATGGAGCCGATAGAATGGCTAGGAAATGCTACCAAGGAAACACCTTTTCATCTACTAACTAATCATCCAACAGATAGGCTTCACTCTCAAATGTGTCATACCTTATTGCGTGAAAAATATGCAGTAAATGATAGAGAACCTATCTTAATCAATCCTATTGATGCTAAAAAACTTGGAATCAAAGATGGTGATATTGTAAGAGTTTTCAATAAAAGAGGTCAAGTTCTCGCAGGTGCTGTGGTAACTAAAGATATTATGCCAAATGTTGTAAGATTATGCGAAGGTGGCTGGTATGATCCAAATGATGAAGGAATGTGCAAATACGGAAATGTAAATGTCTTAACTATTGATATGCCAACTTCTGAATTAGCAAACGGAAACATTTCTCATACAGGCTTAGTAAATATAGAAAAATATAAGGGATTACCGCCTAAAATAACAGCATTTACAGCTCCAAAAGGCGCTGTATAAACATTCTCTTTCTTAGAAGATAATTTCTTCTAAGAAACCAATTATCTACCAATACAATGACTTATTATAAACTTTATTATAAACAATATCACACATCACACTTTACAATACTATTTCAATATAAAACTAAAAAGTAAAAATTATAAATAATTAAGAACTACAAGAAAGAAATATAAT